>NZ_BACZ01000548.1 GCF_000333375.1 Curtobacterium sp. B18 | reverse complement strand
GGGCGGCGGCGGGAACCCCCCGACGGCCCGGAGCGCGGCGCAGCGGGCCCGGAGCGTGTCGACCTCGGCGACGGTGAGGTGCTCGTCGAGCGCCGCACCGAGATCGCCGTCGAGCGCCTCGGTCACCCGGTCGATGCCCTCGAGCTCGTCGGCGTCGAGCGGTTCGCCGATCCAGCCCCAGAGCACCGAGCGCAGCTTGTGCTCGACGTGGAAGGTCAGGCCGTGGTCGACGCCGAAGCGGTGGCCGTCCGGCATCGCGAGGACGTGACCGCCCTTGCGGTCGGCGTTGTTCACGACGACGTCGAACACCGCCATCCGCCGGAGTGCCGTCGTGTCCTCGTGCACGAGGGTCACCGGGCGGTCCTGCTCGTCGATCGCCTCGAGCACCGGGAGCCACCGGGGTGCCGTGGCGTCAGCAGGGTCGGCGTCGGCGTCCTCGGTGGGGACGAGGTCGACGGCGTCCTGTTCGGGGTCGACCTCCTGCCAGCGCTGGAGCATGCCGCGACCGAACGGTCCGTCGCCCATCCACGTCGGGGGCACGACGTCCCACCCGAGCGTCTCGGACACCAGGTAGGCCGCGACCTCGCGGTCGGCGAGCGTGCCGTCCGGGAAGTCCCAGAGCGGTCGCTCCCCCTCGATCGGCTTGTAGACGACCGCCTCGCCGTCGAGGTCGGCGAGGAACGTGGCGTTCGAGGCTTCCCGGATGCGTGCCCGGATGGACACCGATCCGTGGCTCATGCGGCCCCTGGGGGGCGGCCGGCTGCCACGATCTCCCGGGTGCGCTCGACGAACGCGCGAGCGGTGCCGACGGGGATCTTCACCTGGAACAGCTCGGCCGGCTCGGGGATCTCGACGACGGCCTCGATCTCGTCGCCGTCCTCGCCCGTCTCGGCGACGATCTCGAGCTCGTCGTCGATCGGGTACGCCTCGATCACGACCTGGGCGGTCGCGGGGTCGAACCCGAGGCTCAGCGCACCGGCGCGGAACTCGGCCTCGACCGGCTGGTCGAGCGGTCCGCCGTCGCGGAGTTCGGCGGGAGCGGTGGGCGGGACGCTGAAGCGGTTGTCCTCGACCGTCGCGACCTCGTCGAGGAGCTCGTCGATCTTGTCCGCGAGGACGGCCGACTGCTCCTTCTCGAGCGCGACGCTCGTGACGCGGCGGCCGTCGCGCGCCTGGATGTAGAACGACCGCTCGCCCGGGCGGCCGACGGTCCCGACGACGAGACGGTCCGGCCAGTCGAAGCCGTGCACGATGGTGGGCATACCCCGCATTGTAGGAGGGCCGGACGACACTCGTTCAGGCTCCGGCGGGAGCGGCTCCGGACGAGGCGTCGTCGTGGCCGGCGCCGCCCCCGACCGCGGCGTCCCCGGTCGGCGCGGGCGCGGCGGCCAGCCAGGCGAGGTCGCCCGACTCGGTGTTCGACGCGACGACCTCGGGGCGGTGCTCGCCGTAACGCACGATGGACACCGAGGCCGGTCCGACCGCGATCCGCTGGAAGAGGTCGAGGTGCATGCCGAGGGCATCGGCGAGCACCGACTTGATGACGTCGCCGTGGCTGACGGCGACCCAGACGGCGGACGGGCCGTGCGCGGCCTCGACCTCGGCGTCGATCCGCCGGATCGCCGCGACCGCACGGGACTGCATGCCCTGCATGGACTCGCCGCCGGGGAACACGACGGCGCTCGGGTTCGCCTGCACCGTCCGCCAGAGGGGCTCCTGCGCGAGGTCCTGGAGCTTCCGGCCCTGCCAGTCGCCGTAGTCGCACTCCGTGATCGCCCGTTCGATGCGGGTCCCCGGCTCGCCCGTCTGCCGTCCGAGCACCGCCCGGGCGGTCTGCCGGCACCGTTCGAGCGGGCTGGACACCACCGCGGCGAGCGGCACGGCGGCGAGGCGCTCGGCCGTCCGCGCCGCCTGCTCGCGGCCGACCGCGTCGAGCGCGACCCCTGCCGTCCGTCCGGCGAGGACGCCGGTCGCGTTCGCGGTGGTGCGTCCGTGCCGGACGAGGAGGACGGTCGCCATGTGCCCGATCCTAGGCGGCGATCGACCGCTCGCTCGTCGTCCGGTCGGACAGCACCCGTCCGTCCACGACCGTGACGAGCGAGTCGAGCGCGTCCCGGTGCACCAGGTCGTGCGTCACGAGCATCGTCGCCGTGCCGCGCTCGTGGGTCAGCTGCGCGATGAGCGCCATGATCGCCGCGCCGCGCTCCTGGTCGAGGGCGCTCGTCGGTTCGTCGACGACGAGGACCGCGGGCTCGTGGACCAGGGCACGGGCGATGGCGATCCGCTGCCGCTGGCCCCCGGACAGCTGGGCCGGCCGCTTGTCGGCGTGCCCGGCCAGCCCGACGGCGTCGAGGAGGTCGTCCGCCCGGCGCCGGAGCTCCGCCGCCCGGCGTCCGACGCGCGGCCCGCCGAGGTGCGCCATCACGAGGAGCTGCTCGCGGGCGGTGAGCGAGGGCAGCAGGTTCGACTGCTGGAACACGATGCCGATCCGCTCGCGGCGGAGCGCGGTGGCCTCGTCGCGGGACAGTGCGGCGGCGTCGACCCGAGCGCCCGCGGCGTCGGTGAGGAGCACGTGGCCGGAGTCCGGCCGGATGAGCGTCGCCGCGACCGCCAGGATCGAGGACTTGCCGGACCCGGACGGGCCGGTGATGCCGGTGACCTCGCCGGCGCGGGCGGTCAGGGACACGTGGTCGACCGCGGTGACGCGGCGGTCGCCGTCGGGGAAGGTGAGAGTGACGTCGTCGAGGGTGATCATCGGTTGCTCCCGAGTGCGGTGAGGGGGTCGGCTGCGGTGACGGTCCGGAGGGCGACGGCGGCCCCGGCGAGGCCGAGGAGTGCCATCGCGGTCGCCGGCACCACGGTCGTGAGCGGGCTGAGGAGGAACGGCAGCGCTCCCCCGGCGAGCGCCCCGAGTCCGACGACCGCCGCGGTCCCGACGCCGATGCCGACGACGAGCACGACGAGCGCCTGGCCCAGAGCGTCGCCCACGAGCGACCGGGTGCTCGCACCGAGCGCCTTGAGGACGGCGACGTCGCCCGCGCGCTGCATCGTCCACACCGTGAAGAAGGCGCCGACGACGAGGGCGGAGACGCCGAAGAGCATGGCGATCATCAGGGCGAGCGAACCGACCTCCGAGCGGAAGGTCTCGAGCGCCGTGAGCGACCCGAGGTGCGAGGCGGCCGACGTGTCCGTGAGGGCGGCGACGGCGTCCCAGTCCGGCGACCCGCTGACGGCGAGCACCGTCGGGTCCCCGTCGCCCCCGAGCCGAACGTCGGCGGCCGACCAGGCGTCCGGGTCATTGCGAGCACCGGGGGGTGGCTGTACCAGGGGGTCCCCCCCGACCGAGGCGACCCGGTAGGTCGTGCCCGTGATCGTCACGTGGTCGCCGACCGCGACGCCCAGGTCGGACGCGGCGCCGTGGGAGAGCCCGACCTCGTCGTCGTGCGTCGGTGCGAGCGCGGCGACCTCCCCGCCGTGGCCGCCGGCCGACGGCAGCCCGAAGAGCGCCACCCCGACCGCCGACCCGTCGTCGTGGGCCGACGTCGCCCGACCCTGCACGATGCCGACGGGGACCACCTCGTCGACGCCGGCCGCATCCTGCCAGCCGACCCGCGCCTCCCGGCCGATGGTGGATTCGCCGAAGGACGGCTGCCCGTCGGCGGGCTGCTGCAGGACCAGTCGGTCGCCCGGCAGGGCGAGCACGGCGGAGACGTTCTGGGCGGCGAGTCCGCCCGTCAGCCCCGCGAGGAAGCCCACGAGGAGGGTGATGAGGGCGACGACGGAGCCGATGAGCACGAAGCGTCCGCGAGCGAACCGGAGATCGCGCCAGGCGACGAACACGGTGTTCCTTCCCGAGGTCGCGGACCGTCCGTGACCTCGTACCCAGCCTCGCCGCGGCCCTCGTCCCGGACATCGCCGACGGGGTTGGTCCCCGGATCGAACTTTCGGTTGATCCGGTCCCGCTGCCGGCTCCGTACGCTGGGAGGGACATGGCCCACAGCACGCTCACCCCGGTCTTCGTCGGTCTCCGCACCGGCCTGCACGTGCTGTCCGCCGCGCTCCTCGCCCTCGTGGTGGTCCGGATCCTGGTGGGCGACGGACCCCGCCCGTGGGTGCCGCTCGGGCTGAGCGTCGTCTTCGCCGGCGTCTACCTGCTCGGTGCCGTCGCGGCCCGCACCGCGCCCCGTCGTCGGCGGGTCGCGGGCGCGCTCTGGCTCGTGGCGCTGAGCCTCGTGTGGATCGCCCTGCTGGTGGTCGTGCCCGAGGCCGCCTACCTCGTCTTCCCGCTGTTCTTCCTGTACCTGCACGTCCTGCCCCGGGTCGTCGGTCCGGTCGCGGTGGTGGTCGCCACCCTCGTCGCGGTCGTCGCACTCGGGCTGCACGGCGGCTTCACCGTCGGCGGGGTCGTCGGACCGCTCGTCGGCGCCGGGGTGGCGCTGCTCATCGGCCTCGGGTACCGCGCCCTCGCGCGCGAGGCCACGGAGCGCGAGGCGCTCGTCGCGGAACTCCTCGTCACCCGTGACCGGCTCGCCGCGACCGAGCGCGAGCAGGGCGTCCTCGCCGAGCGGGCGCGGCTCGCCCGCGAGATCCACGACACGGTCGCGCAGGGCCTGTCGAGCATCCAGATGCTGCTGCACGCCGCCGAGCGCGCGGACGGCGACCGGCCCGGGGTCGAGCACATCCGGCTCGCGCGTGCGACGGCGGCGGACGGCCTGGCCGACACCCGGCGCTTCATCCGCGAGCTGACGCCGCCGTCGCTCGACCGGGGGCTGCCCGCCGCGCTCGGCCGCCTCGCCGAGCAGCAGTGTTCCGGCGACGGTCTCACCGTGACCGTCGACGTCCCCGACGTCGCGCTGCCGATGGACGTCCAGACGGCGCTGCTGCGCATCGCCCAGGGCGCGGTCGCGAACGTGGTGCAGCACGCGCACGCCACGCACGTCACCGTGTCGCTCGCGGTCACGGGCCAGGAGGCGCGGCTGACGGTCGCCGACGACGGCGTCGGGTTCGACCCGGTCACCGCCGCGGCAGGGGCCGGCTCGTCCGACTCGTTCGGGCTGCGCGCGACCCAGGACCGCGTGGACCAGTTCGGCGGCCGCCTGGAGATCGACTCGGCCCCCGGGCGGGGCACCACGCTCGTCGCCGTCCTGGAGGTGCCGTGATCCGGGTCCTGATCGCCGACGACCACCCGGTCGTGCGGGCCGGCCTCCGCGCGCTCCTGGACGGCGAGGACGGGATCGAGGTCGTCGGCGAGGCGGCGACACCGGGCGCGGCGGTCGACCTCGCCGCGACGCTGTCGCCCGAGCTCGTCCTGATGGACCTGCAGTTCGGCCAGGACACCTCCGGTGCCGACGCCACCCGGCGGATCCGCGCGCTCGAGGCCGCGCCGTACGTTCTCGTGCTCACGAACTACGACTCCGACGGCGACATCCTCGGTGCGGTCGAGGCCGGCGCGAGCGGGTACCTGCTCAAGGACGCCCCGCCGCACGAGCTGATCGCGGCCGTGCGGGCGGCGGCGTCCGGGCAGAGTGCGCTCGCGCCGGCGATCGCCGGGCGCCTGATGGCCCGGATGCGGACCCCGCAGGTGTCGCTCTCGGCGCGGGAGATCGAGGTGCTCCGGCTCGTCGCCGACGGCGCGGCGAACGGCGAGGTCGCAGCGCGCCTGCACATCAGCGAGGCCACGGTGAAGTCGCACCTCGTGCACGTCTTCTCCAAGCTCGGGGTCGCGTCGCGGACGGCGGCGGTGTCCGCGGCGCGCTCCCACGGCATGCTGCGCTGACGCCGTCCGCGGGTTCCGTGCCGTTCCCTTGACGTGGCCCTGGTGGCACGTTCTGATGGACCCATGATCGGGCGCCACCGCGCGGCACTCTTCGCCACGTCGACGATGACCGGGTTCGGGATCGCGTCGTGGATCACCCGCACACCCGCGATCCGTGACGAGCTCGGTGCCTCGATCGAGGCGATGGGCATCGTCATCCTCGGGCTCTCGATCGGCTCGATGATCGGCATCCTCGGCGCCGGCGTGCTCGTGCGGCGGCTCGGCACCCGGCCGCTCGTCGTGCTCGGCGGCGCCCTGCCCGTGACCGGCATGCTCCTCGTCGCCCTGTCCACCCCCGCGCAGCTCGCCGTCGGGGTCTGGGGCGGGCTCTTCCTGATCGGCTTCGGGTCCGGGGTCGCCGAGATCGGCCTCAACGTCGAGGCGGCGGCGGTCGAGCGGCGGATCGGCCGGCCGGTCGTCCCGGTCCTGCACGCCTGCTTCAGCCTCGGCACGGTCCTCGGTGGTGTCGCGGGCATCGCGGTGACCGCGGCCCGCACGCCCGTCCTCGTGCACCTGGTCGGCGCCACGATCGTGATGGCAGCCCTCGCCGCGTTCGCCGCCGTGAGCCTCCGTCCGGTCCCCCGCGACGCGCCGGAGCCGACGGCCGCCGGTGCGCCGGTCCCGCGGCTCCGCGCGGTCCTGACCGTGCAGGTGCTGCTCATCGCCGTGATCACGCTGGCGATGGCCTTCGCCGAGGGCGCCGCGAGCGACTGGCTCCCGCTCCTCATGACCACCGACCACGGCGCCCCCGAGGCCGTCGGGTCCCTGGTCTTCACCGGGTTCGCCCTCGCGATGTTCGTCGGACGATCGGCCGGCACGCCCCTCGTCGCCCGATTCGGGCGCGCGCCGGTCGTCCGGGTGTGCGCGGCCGTCGGGGTGGTCGGCGTGCTGCTCGTCGTGGTGTCGCCGAACCCGGTGCTCACCGCGGCCGCCGCCGGGGTGTGGGGCCTCGGGATCGCCCTCGGGTTCCCGCTCGCGATCTCGGCCGCCGGGGACCACCCGACCGACGGCGACCGGCGCGTGTCCGTCGTCGCGACCGCCGGCTACGTCGCCTTCCTCGCCGGTCCCCCGGCACTCGGGTTCCTCGGCGAGCACCTCGGCCTGCAGGCGGCGATGCTCGTCCCCGCGGGGCTCCTGGTCGTGGCGCTGCTCGCCGCGCCGGCCACCCGTGCCCGCGTCGTCCCCGAGGTGCGCCGGGCACCGGTGCCCGCTCCGACGCCGTCCGCCGACTGAGCGGCACGGGGACCGCACCGGCGGACTACGCGTTGCGGACACCATTTCGTGTCCCGCGTGCCCCACGCCAGGATGGGAGCGTGCTCGTCTCCATCGTCTACATGAGCCGGGCGGCCACCACCTTCGACGACGCCGCCCTGGCCGAGCTCCTGCGTGCATCACGGCTCCGCAACGAGGCGCTCGGTGTCTCCGGTCTGCTGCTCGCGAAGAACGGCCGCTTCATGCAGCTGCTCGAGGGTCCGGCGTGGAGCGTCGACGACCGCTTCGCCGCGATCGCCCGCGACCCGCGCCACGCCGAGCTGAAGTCGCTCGTCCGCGAGGACATCGACCGGCGCCGGTTCGACGGGTGGTCGATGGCGTACCGGGCGCTGGACGACGCCGACGTCGCGTCGGAGGAGGGCTTCAGCCCGTTCCTCACCGAGGGCATCGACTTCCCGCCGTCGTTCGACCGCACGAGCGCCGCGTGGCTGCTGAAGTGGTTCCGCGACCGCGAGCTCCACGACCGCTGACCCGCACCCCGGACGGCGTCAGTCCGCCGTGCCGAACGCGTCCTCGACGACCCCCAGCAGACGGGGTCGGTGCCGTGGGTCCGCGACCGCGGTGAGGACGACCCGCCACATCGTCGCGACCGCGGGGAACAGGTCCTGCCGTCCGGTGCGCACCGCGGACACGAGCTGCACGCCGGTGAACATCGGGACCACGGTCGCACCGAGCTGCTCGGGGGTGAGGTCCGTCCGGAGCTCACCGCTCGCGACGGCGAGTCGGAACAGGTCGCTGATGCCGCCGATCCACCGGTCGTAGAACGCCGCGGTCGCGGCAGCGAACTCGCCGCGTTCGAGCGACAGCCGGATGCCCGCACTCACGACGGGGTCGGTCAGCAGCATGCCGGCGATGCCGCGGGAAGCGGCGACGAGCGCCTGGGTCGGTGACGTGTCGTGCAGGCTGACGACGTCGAAGGTCCGCACGTTCTGCTCGTCGATCACCCCCGAGGGCGAGTGCGAGCTTCGTCGGGAAGTGGAAGTACAGGGCGCCCTGCGAGACCCCCGCGCCGCGGGCGACCGCGGCGACCGTCGTGGCGGCGTAGCCGACGCGCTCGAACTCGCGAGCGGCGGCCTCCAGGATCTGTGTGCGTCGTTCCACGGGTCCAGTGTCGCGGACGCCGGGCGCGGTGCGGCCCCGCACCGCGCCCGGAGTCCGCGTCCGCGTCCGCGTCCGCGTCCGCGTCCGCGTCCGCGTCCGCGTTCGCGTTCGCGTTCGCTCAACCGTGCAGCGAGTCGTGCCGCTCCTGCCGCTCCGCAGGGCGCAGCCAGACCTTGACGACCGGGCCGGAGTCACCGGACGTCCCCCCGCGGACGACGACCTCGAGTGCCGTGGCGGTCTGCGTCCACTCCGCCTCGCCGTCGACGCCGAGCACCTCGACGCTGCGGACGGCCCGCCCGAGCAGGTTCGCCCCGCTGCCGAACGCGCGGACGCGAGCGACACCGTCCTCGGGGTCGGCGAGCAGGACGGCGTAGACGTACTCGCCGGTGACGTCGCGGCGGGTGGTGAAGCGGACGTCCTCGGCCGTGTACGCCGGGGCCTCGCCGTCGACGAACGACCCCGCCCTGACCTGGGTCGGCCCCTCGCCGAAGACCCGCCAGGGACGTGTGCCGTAGATCGCCTCGCCGTTGACGACCAGCCACCGTCCGACGGCCTCGAGCAGCCGCTGCTCGGGTTCGGCGATCGTGCCGTCCGGCTTCGGACCGACGTTGAGCAGGAGCACGCCGTTCTTCGCGACGACGTCCACGAGCTCGGCGACGAGGTCGCGGGTCGTCTTGTAGTCGTGCCCCTCGATCCAGCACCAGGCCGACTTCGACACCGACGTGTCGTTCTGCCAGACCACGGGCGGGATCTCCCCCATCGCCCCGCGTTCGATGTCGTACACCGCGGAACCGTCGGCGAACGCCTCCCACTTGTAGTTGATGACGACCTCGCGCCCCCACTCGGCGGCGCGGTTGTAGTAGTACGCGGCGAGGGTGCGCAGCCACGGCTCGAACGCGGGCTGCTCGATCCACCAGTCGAACCACAGCACCTGGGGCCGGTACTTGTCGATGACCTCGACCGTCCGGAGGAGCCAGTCCTCGAGGTGCCGCTCGTTCGGCGCGGTCTCCTCGCGCTGGGCGGGGCCGTAGAAGTCGATGAAGCGGGGGTCGAGGACGTCGGAGTCGAACCGGGCGCCGCCGTTCATGAAGAACCAGTGCTCGGCCCGGTGCGAGGACGCCCCACGGACCATGAACGCGTCGTCGACGGCCGTCATCAGGTCCCCGAACACGTCGCGCTGGGGCCCCATCCGTGCCGCGCTCCACCGGGAGCGGTCGGTGTCGTACATCGCGAAGCCGTCGTGGTGCTCGGCGACGGGGACCACGAACTGCGCGCCCGCCCGACGGAACAGTTTCGCCCAGGCACCCGGGTCGAAGTGCTCCATCGTGAAGGACGGGATGAAGTCCTTGTACCCGAACTCGGACTGCGGCCCGTAGGTGGCGACGTGGTGCTCGAACTCGGGCGTGCCCTCGCGGTACATGTCGCGGGAGTACCACTCGTTCCGGAACGCGGGCACCGAGTAGACGCCCCAGTGCAGGAAGATCCCGAACTTGGCGTCCTCGTACCAGCGCGGCGGCGTGTACCGGCGGAGCGACTCCCAGGTGGCGTCGTACGGACCGGCAGCAACCACCGCCGCTACCTGGGCGAGCGCCTCCGAGTTGTCGGACACGTCCACCGGCTCCGGCAGCGCTGTCGGGTCGAGCCGTGGCAGGTCGTGGGGTTCGGGCATGACTCCTCCTCGAGTCGAGCGAAACGTTTCGTCCTGGGGACGGTTCTACGGTAGCGTGCATCCGAGCCCCATGGGTGAAACGTTCAGTGATGCGCGACGACGCGCAGGAGGAGGACCACCGTGGACGTCCTGACGAGCCGACCCCTGCGGACCGGCGCGCACATCCCCTCGATCGGGCTCGGCACCTTCGGCTCGGACCGGTACACCCCGGACCAGGTGGCCGCGGCCGTGCGCGGTGGCCTCGACGCCGGCTACCGGCTGGTCGACTGCGCCTCGGTCTACGGCAACGAACCCGAGGTCGGGGCGGCCATCGCGGCGAGCGGGGTCCCGCGTGAGGACCTCTTCGTGATGTCGAAGGTGTGGAACGACGCACACGACCCGGCGGACGCGATCGCCTCCGTCGAACGGTCGCTCCGGGACCTCCGGCTCGACCACCTCGACGCGGTCTTCGTGCACTGGCCGTTCCCGAACCACCACGCGCCGCACGCCTCGGTCGAGGACCGCGACGGATCCGCCCGCCCCTACGACCACGCCGCCTACCTCGCACTGTGGCGCGCGCTCGAAGGCCTCGTCGACGCCGGCCTCGTGCGGCACCTCGGCACGTCGAACACGACGATCCCGAAGCTGCGGCTGCTGCTGGACGACGCGCGGGTCCTCCCCGCACTCAACGAGATGGAACTCCACCCCACGTTCCAGCAGCCCGAGCTGTTCGACTTCTGTCGCGCGAACGGCATCCAGCCCGTCGGGTACTCGCCGCTCGGGTCGCCGTCCCGCCCGGAGCGCGACCGCGAGGACGACGACCCGGTGGACGTCGACCACCCGGTCGTCCGACGCATCGCCGAGGCACACGGCGTCCACCCGGCGATCGTCTGCCTGAAGTGGGCCGTCGCCCGCGGGCAGGTCCCGATCCCCTTCGCGGTGAAGCCGGGGCAGTACCGCGCGAACCTCGCCGGGGCGTCGACTGACCCGCTGACCGCCGACGAGCTCGCCGCGATGGCGGACGTCGACCGCGGCGCACGGCTCATCAAGGGGCAGGTGTTCCTCTGGTCGGGCGCCGACAGCTGGCACGACCTGTGGGACGAGGACGGCACGGTCACCGGGAGGGCCGGGTGACGGCGACCTACAAGGACCTGCAGCGGGCGACCGGCCTCTCGCTCGCGACGATCTCGAAGTTCTACAACGGCGGCACCGTCCGCGACGAGAACGCACACGCCATCGAAGCGGCCGCGGCGACGCTCGGGTTCCGTCCGAACGGGTTCGCGCGGAGCCTGCGGTCGCGGCGGTCCGGCACCATCGGGGTCCTGCTGCCGGCGCTCGACAACGACTTCCACCTCACCGTGATCGCCGGCGTCGAGAGCGCCCTGCGCGACCACGGGATGAGCGTCATCGTCTCGTCGAGCCCGGACGCACGAGCCGGCGCCGTCGACCTGCTCCTGCGCCGGATGGTCGACGGGATCATCGCGGTGCCGTCCGACCACGACGTCGCGGCACTGTCCCGTGCTGCCGAGCGCGTCCCCGTCGTGCAGATCGACTGGCGCGCGGACGCCCTCGGCACCGACGGCGTCTTCCTCGACAACCACGGAGCCGGCGCGCTCGCCGCCCGGCACCTGCTCGACCACGGCCACCGCCGGGTCGGCGTCGTCGCGGGCGACCCGACGATCTCGACCATGCGCGAACGGACCGCGGGCTTCCGGTCGGTCATCGAGCGGGACGGCGGCGTGCTCGCCCCGGACGCCGTGGTCGAGGGGCCCCTCACGGTGCGCCACGGCCAGGCGGCGATGCAGCGGATCCTCGTGCTGCCCGATCGTCCGACGGCGGTCTTCTGCGCGAACTACGAGCTCACCCTCGGCGCCGTCATCGCGCTGAACGAGTCCGGCCTCACACTCGGCCGGGAACTCTCGGTCCTCGGGTTCGACGGCCTCGAGCTCGCCCAGGTCACCGTCCCGAAGCTCACCGTGATCGTGCAGCCCACGCACGAGCTGGCGGTCCGGGCGGCGGACCTGATCCGCTCGCGGCTGACCGCACCGGACGACGACCAGGCGCCCGTCGACGTCGTCGTCCGCCCCCGTCTGGTCGCCGGTGGATCCGTCGCCCGACTCCCCACCGGACCCGTCACCGCCACGGAGGCATGATGCTGCGCTACACCCTCACCCACCAACCGACGCTCAGCGCGCTCGCGTCGCTCGGGCACGGCTCGAAGGTCCTGATCGCCGACGGCAACTACCCGTTCGCGACCGCGATGCGCCCGGGCGCCGCGCTCGTGCACCTCAACTTCCGACCGGGACTGCTCGACGTCGACGAGGTCCTCACCACGCTCCTCGACGCGGTCCCGGTCGAGGCGGCGACGGTGATGGCGCCGCCGGCCGACACCGTCGTCCAGGCGTACGAGGGCTACCGGCGGATCCTCGGTGCCGACGTGCCGCTCGGCACCCTCGACCGGTTCGGGTTCTACGACGCGGTGCGCGCCCCCGAGACCGGGTTGGTCATCGCGACGGGTGACCAGCGCTCACACGCGAACCTGCTCCTCGAGATCGGGTTCCACCAGGTGCCGGAGCGCTAGCCGCCCGCGGAGCCGGCCACCCCGTCAGGCGGCGTGCCTGGCCAGGGTGATCCGCGCCTCCTGGACGTCCCGGAGCTCGCGTCCGCGGAACCAGCGGAGCAACCAGTCGGCCGGCGAGCCCGCCACCCCGGCCGGCAGGCCGGTGCGCTCGGACAGGAAGGTGCTGAACCCGGGTTCGGCGCGGACCTCGGGGTCGGAGGGGTTGCCGAACGCCATCGCCCAGCCGTCGAACCGGCGGGCGGCGATGCGCTCGCGGGACAGCGACCTGACGTCCAGGTGACGGGGATCACGCTCGATCGCGGCGAAGCGGTCCTCGACGCTCCACGCCGGCCCCTCGAGGACCTGCATGAACCGGCCGCCCTTCGCGAGCAGCAGACCGGAGACGCCGAGCGCCTCGTTGCGGAGCCGCGCTTCGCGCAGCATGGCGACGAGCTGGTCGTCGGTGAGGTCGTCGACGGCGACGGACATGTACACGAGCGATTCGAGCGAGGTCATCGGCGTCAGTCTCGTTCCACAGTGGAACCGCCGTCAACGCGGTCGTCCACGGACCGCACCGGACCCGTGGACGACCGCGCCTGCGGGACGGCTCAGGTGAGGCCCAGCAGCGTGTTGACCTGCTCGTTGACCCCCGTGAGCGACGAGATCGGCGCCCCGTTGGCGTAGATGGAGTCGAACGCCGGCTGGACGAGCGCCTGCACGTCGGCGGGGTTCCGCGTGACCGGGAACAGGAACGTCGTGCCCTCGTCGACCTGCTCGGTGAACGCCGTGACGTCCAACCCGCGTTTCGCGTAGGCGGCGACCGCCGCGTCGGTCCCGGACCGCCGGGCGGGGAACACGATCCCGGCCCGGCCGACGATCTCCTGCGCGGTCGCGCCGCCGAGGAACGCGACCCACTTCGCCGCGGCCTCCGGGTGCTTCGCCTGCTTCGTGATGGAGTCACCCAGGCCGTTGAACATCGAGGCGCGGTGCCCGACGGGTCCGGCCGGGGTCGGCGCGATGGCGACGTCGATGCCGGGCAGGTTCGCGTACGTGCCGATCATCCACGACCCGTTGAACGACAGCGCCACCTTCCCCGAGCCGAGCTGCACGTCCGGTCCGGTGGTCGTCGAGAAGACGCCGTACTTCGGCATGTAGCCCTTCTCGGCGAGCCTGAAGTACCACGAGATCGTCTTCTGGAACGCAGCGTCGTCGTAGCGGAACCGGTTCCCCCACGGGTTCCGGTTCGTGTAGAACCAGTCGATCGACCCGGTGAAGGGCGACCACTGCGTCTGCCCGAAGCCGTCGCCGCCACTGCCGTTCGCGCTCATCCCGTAGACGGCGACGTCGTCCTTGTCGAACCCGCGCTCGTCCCCGCGACGGCCCTTGCCGTCGATCGTGAGGTGCGCGACCGCCCGCTCGAAGGTACCGCCGTCGTCCGGGTTCCACGACAGTCCGGCGAGGTCGTCGGCGCTGTACCCGGCCTTCCCGACGACCTTCGGGTCGTAGAACATCGCGATCGTGTCCCAGTCCTTCGGCGACCCGTAGCGGTGTCCGTCCCGGCCCTTCCAGAGCTGGGCGAGGCCGGACTGGTAGTCGTCGTCGCGGATGGAACTCGTCGCCTCGAGCTCGTCGAGCTTGTAGAGCACGTCGAGGTCGGCGAACTGCGGGAACTTCGACAGGTGGTCGGTGAACACGTCCGGCGCCGTGCCGGCGATGAACCCGGCGGTGAGCTTCGTCCAGTAGTCGGCCCAGCCGAGCTGGGTGATCTTGATCCGGATGCCCGGGTTCTCCCGCTCGAAGGCTTTCGCGACGGCCTGGTAGGCGGGCAGCTGGTTCGCGTCCCAGAGCCAGTACGACACGGTGCCGGTCGCGCCGCTCCGCGGGTTGGGCGTGCTCGGGCTCGAGCAGGCCGCCAGCGCTCCGAGGGCCAGGGCCGAGGCGCCGCCGGCGAAGAGGGACCGGCGGGTGATGGAGTTCGTCATGAGCTGGTCCCTACTTGATGCCGGAGAAGCCGATGGAGTTGACGATGCGCTTGGCGAAGAGGCCGAACAGCAGCATCATCGGGAGCGCCGCCACGAGGGTCGCCGCCATGAGACCGGCCCAGTCGGTGCCGGACTGCGGAGACTGCGACTTGAAGACGCCGAGCGCGACGGTGAGCACGCGGGAGCTGTCCGTGTACGAGACCATCAGCGGCCAGAAGTAGTCGTTCCAGGCGGTGATGTACGTCAGCACGGCGAGCGTCGCGATCGGGGCGGACGCCATCGGCAGGATCAGGCGGAAGAACACCCGGACCTTGCCGGCGCCGTCGATGAGCGCGGCCTCCTCGACCTCGCGCGAGATGCCGAGGAAGAACTGGCGGAGGAAGAACACCGCGAACGGGGTCATCAGCATCGACGGCAGCGAGATCCCGAGCAGGGTGTCGACGAGCCCGAGCGACTTGATGAGGGTGAAGTTCGGCAGGAGCGTGAAGATCGTCGGGACCATGAGGCCGGCGAGGAACACCCCGAAGACCCGGTCGCGTCCGGGCCACCGCAGGCGTGCGAAGGCGTACGCGGCGCCGGCGGAGAAGAACACCTGGCCGACCGTGATCATCGTCGCCGTGACCACCGAGTTGAGGAGGTAGCGCCAGAAGTCGATCGCGGCGCCCGAGCCTCCCTGGGCCAGGGCCTCCTTGGTGGACTGCAGACCGAACACGCGCTCGAACCCGCCGAGGCTGAAGCCGGTCGGCAGCAACGACGTCGGGTCGGCCGAGATCGCGCCGTTCGAGGACAGCGCGGTGCGGAGGATCCAGTAGAAGGGGAACAGGGTCACGACGATGACGGCGATCATCGCGATCCAGGCGATCACGCGGCCGGCCGAGGGCTTCCGACGCGGCGGGCGGGTGCCGCGGGTGGTGATCGCGCGGGTGGTCTGGGGCTCGACCACCGGGGGCAGGGTGCTGGTCATCTTCGACTCGCTTCCGTGTGCGCTCGGCCGTCAGTCCAGGTCGCTCTCGCCGGAGCGCGAGAGTCGGTACTGGATGACCGTGATAATGCTGAGGACGATGAGGAGGGCCACCGAGACGGCGGACGCGTAGCCGAACTGGAACCGGCCGAACGCCAGGTTGTAGATGTAGTTCTGCACGACGTTCGTGGCGTTCGCCGGGCCGCCCTGCGTCGCGATGGCGACGGTGTCGAACACCTGGAACGAGCCGATGATCGTGATGATGAGCACGAGCGACAGGATCGGGCGGAGGAGCGGCACGGTGATGCGCCAGAACATCTTCCACTCGCTCGCACCGTCGATGCGGCCGGCCTCGTAGACCTGCTCGGGCAGCGCCTGGAGCCCCGCGAAGATGAGCAGGGCCGTGTAGCCCACGTTCCGCCAGACGTTGATGAACGCGATCGTGGGGATGCCCCAGAAGTCGCTCTGCAGGAACGGGATGCGGCCGACGCCGATCGCGGACAGGATCTCGTTGCCGATGCCGAGCTGCGTGTCGAGGATCCAGAGCCAGATGAGGGCGGCGACGACGTTCGACACCAGGTACGGCGCGAGGACGATCCCGCGGACGAAGGTGGACTCGGTGAGCCGGTGCATCATCACGGCGATGAACAGCGCGAGGATCGTCTGGAAGCCGATGTTGAGCAGGACGTACTCGACCGTCACGGCCATCGAGTGCCAGAAGATCGAGTCCTGCACGAGGCGGACGTAGTTCTGCAGGCCGGTGAACACCGGCGGCGTCAGCAGGTTGTAGGTCGTGAAGCTCAGGTAGATGCCGCGGACCGTGGGCCACAGCAGGAACACCGCGAAGCCGACGCTGGCCGGGGCGATGAAGACCAGCGCCAACCAGAGGTCGTTCCTCGGTCGGCGGCGCGGGGAGGTGGTGCCGGCACGAGCGAGGTCGGCGGACCGACTCCTGCGTCTCGTGCTGGCCGTCGTCAAGGGTGACGACACGGGGCTCTCGGTGGCCATCGCGACTCCTTCGTCTGCGGTGGACTGGCGTGCGGCAGTCCGTGAGCCGGGAATCTACACGTGGGGACTGCTGCTGGCAAGAGGTTTCGATGCAGGAACATTCGGGGGTTGTCACGTGTAGATATTCCGTGTCAGGATGACGACCGTTCGCATCGGAGCGACCTGCCCGGCGACGCATCCAACACCTGGAAAGGTCACTGATGATCTCTGTCGGAATGGTCGGCGCCGGCCAGTTCGCCCCCCAGTTCGCCAAGCTGTTCAAGCTGCACCCGGACGTCGACCGCGTCTACGTCACCGACCTCGTCGACGACCGTGCGACGGACCTCGTCGAGTCGCAGCACCTCGACGGCACCTTCCCGGACTTCGACGCAGTGCTCGCCTCGGACGTCGATGCCGTCGCGATCTTCACGCAGCGCTGGACCCACGGTCCGCTCGTCGTGCAGGCACTCCGCGCCGGCAAGCACGTCTACTCGGCCGTGCCGATGGCGATCTCCGTCGAGGAGATCCGGACCATCATCGAGGCCGTCCGCGAGACCGGGCTCACCTACATGATGGGTGAGACGAGCTACTACAACCCGGCGACGGTGTTCGCCCGGTCGAAGGTCGCCGAGGGCGCCTTCGGACGTGTCTTCTACGCCGAGGGCGACTACGTCCACGACATGGACCTCGGCTTCTACGCCGCCTACCAGTTCAGCGGCGGCGACGACTGGAAGCGCACCGCCAGCTACCCGCCCATGCTCTACCCGACGCACTCGGTCGGCGGGGTCCTCGGGGCGATCCCGGGGCACGCGGTCAGCGTCAGCTGCATCGGCGTCCGCGACGACCGCGGCGACGGTGTCTTCGACAAGGACGTCAGCCAGTTCGACAACGACTTCTCGAACGCCACCGCCCTGTTCGAGCTCGACAACGGCGGGGTCATGCGGATCAACGAGATGCGCCGTGTCGGGTACCCGTCGCACATCCGCGAGTCGCGGTTCCGCTACTTCGGCACCGAGGCCAGCTTCGAGCAGCTCGCCAAGGTCAGCGTGTGGCAGGACAAGGAGGACTCGCGCGACATCAGCGACCAGATCGACACCCAGGCGACGATGGAGCTGGACGACCCGCGCCTCGCCGGGGTCGACCCCTCGCTGCGCGACGCGTTCGTCTCCGGCTACGCGGCCGTGCACGACACCGACCGTCTGCCGGCCGAGTACGCCGGGGTGCCGACCGGACACGAGGGCAGCCACCAGTTCCTCGCCGACGACTTCGTCCGCGCCGTCGTCGACCGGACCCTGCCCCCGGTGAACGCCTGGACCGCCGCCCGGTTCACCCTGCCCGGGATCGTCGCCCACCAGTCCGCGCTGCAGGGCGGGGTCCGCCTCGAGGTCCCGGACTTCGGCGACGCCCCGACCCCGGCCGACGCGGCGGCGTCCGGCGCAGCGGCGTCCGGCGCTGCGGCGTCCGGCGGCGCGACCGGTGCCGGGGGTCCGACCGCTGCCGTCTAGGATTCCAGCAACAACCGTCGTTCGGGTGCCGGTCCGTGTGGACCGGCACCCGAACGCCATCGAGGAGGCGTCCGTGACCAGCCCGACCACCCCGAGGGCGGTCACGCGCGCGGACGTCGCCCGGTACGCGGGCGTCAGCACCTCGGTCGTCAGCTACGTCGTGCACGACGGCCCCCGCCCCGTCGCGGCCGCGACCGCCGCCCGGGTCCGCGACGCCATCCGCGTGCTCGGGTACCGGCCGAACGCCAGCGCCCAGGCCCTCCGCACCGGGTCCTCGAAGATGCTCGGCCTGATCGTCCCCGAGCTCGACAACCCCTTCTGGTCCGAGCTCGCGGTCGCGGTCACGCACGCGGCGACCGCGCGCGGCTACGACGTCCTGCTCGCGAACAGCGACGGTGACGCGGCCGGCGAACGGGACCGGCTCCGTACGCTCTCCGCCCGGCAGGTCGACGGGATCATCGTCACGAGCATCATGACGCGCCCGGACCTGTCGGCCGTCTCCGACCCGGGCATCCCGATGGTCCTCCTCAACACCTTCTTCGAGGTCCCCGACTACGCCAGCATCGGCGTGGACGCGCTCCGCGGCGCCCAGGACGGAACGCGGCACCTCATCGAGCACGGCTACCCGTCGATCGGGCTCGTGATGGGCCACGCCGGCGGCTTGGAGCTGCGCGAGCAGGGCTGGATGCGGGCACTCCGCGATGCCGGTCGCCCCGACGGCCCGATCGTCCGCTGCGACTTCACCCGCCGCGGCGGGTACGAGGCCGGGCTCCGCATGTTCGGCGACGGCGCCGGCCCGCGGTCCGTCTTCGTCAGCTCCGACATGCAGGCGATCGGGCTGATGCGGGCCCTCTGGGAGCTCGGGCTCCGCGTGCCGGAGGACGTCGCGATCGTGTCGTTCGACGGCGCCGCCGAGTCCGACTGGACGAACCCGCAGCTCACCACGGTCCGGCAGCCGATCGAGACGATGGCGGTCGCCGCGGTCGACCGGGTGCTCGGACTCGACCTCGACAACCAGTGGCACCGGGACCTCGTCCCCGCCGAGTTGGTGCTCGGCGCGAGCTGCGGGTGCGACGTGCGTCGCTGACGCACCCGCCTGCGGTCCGGGAGGCGCGGTGCGGGCCCGACCCGCGCCTCCCGTCCGACGGCGGTCCCGTCCACGGACCGCACCGTACTGCCGACATCGCGCGCGTCGATCGACGCGCGGGTCGTCGCAGAGCGCGTGCGGAGCAGCGCGGTCAGCCCAGTGCCGCCGCGAGCTGGTCGCGCAGGACGATGCGTCCGGTCGCGGGGACGACCGCGGCCGACTCGACGGTGTCGCCCGTGCCCGCGTCGACGAAGCGCAGGTCGGACGACCGCTCGGACGGTCGGTGCCGGTCCGCCCAGCCGCCGAGGGCGAGGAGCACGAGCGAGAGGTCGCGGCCGGCCTCGGTGAGGACGTACTCGTCACGGACGCGGCCGCCGTCCGGCTTGTAGGCGTGACGCTCGAGGACGCCGCCCTCGACGAGGGAGCCGAGGCGCGCCGTGAGGACCTCGCGCGGGATCCCGAGACTCTGCTGGAACTGACTGAACCGGGTCGCGCCGGCGAGGGCGTCGCGGACGATCATGAGCGTCCACTTCTCGCCGAGGACGTCGAGGGATCGCGCGATGGGGCAGCGCTCGTCGCCGCCGAGGATGCCGAGCATGGATCCATCCTACCTGGGTTCGGAATCCAGACACATCGTGCTAGGTTCACTTTCCGTACTCAACATTCGACAGGAGAACCCATGACCACCCTCACCGACGCCGTCGTCCTCGTCACCGGAGCGAACGGAGGCCTCGGCACCGCGTTCGTCCAGCAGGCCCTCGACCGTGGTGCCGCCAAGGTCTACGCGACAGCCCGTTCCCCGCGCACCTGGGACGACGAGCGCATCGTGCCGCTCGTCCTCGACGTCACCGACCAGGCGAGCGTCGACGCCGCCGCACGTGCAGCAGCAGACGTCACGATCGTCGTGAACAACGCCGGCATCGGCGGCTCCGCGCCGCTCCTCGAGACCTCGGTCGACGACGTCGAGCGAGTCTTCGCCACGAACGTCTTCGGCGCGCTGCGGGTCGCCAAGGCCTTCGCGCCGTCACTCGCCGGAGGCGCCCTCGTCGACGTGCACTCGGTCCTCAGCTGGATCGCGCTGGCCGGGGGCTACTCCGCCTCGAAGGCCGCGTTCTGGTCGATCACGAACTCCCTGCGGCTCGAGCTCGCCCCGCAGGGCACCCAGGTCGTCGGGGCGCACCTCGGCTACACCGACACCGGCATGACCGCCGACCTCGACGTCGACAAGGCCGACCCGGCAGACATCGTGGCGGCGATCTACGACGCCCTCGAGGCCGGCGAGCACGAGGTCCTCGCCGACCAGATCAGCCGCGACGTCCGCGCCGGCCTGAGCGCCCCGCTCGCTGCGCTCTACCCGGCACTGGCGACCGCCTGATGCTGTGCCGGCCGGCTCCTCACGCCGGACACTGGCCGGCGCTGGCGACCGCCTGACGCCGGCGCTGGGCGGCTCCGCACACCGGACACTGGCCGGCTCTCACGCCGGGCGCTGACCGAATCCGCACGCCGGGCACTCGCCGAATCCGCACGCCGGGCACTCGCCGACTCCGCACGCCGGGCACTCGCCGGCTCCGGACGCCGACGACGACGCGCGGGGAGCCGGACAGTCCGGGGCACTGCCTCGTCACCACCGCGGGACGGGGTGTTCCGCGGGACGGGGCGTTCTGCGGGACCGCTGACCGTTCCGGTTCACGAAACCCGCGATCTGTGAACCGGAACGGTCACACCCGCGGAAGGATGCGGGCTGCGCCACGCCTCGGGTCAGCCGCAGGCACCGCGGGTCACCCGTGTGCGCCGCGGCTGGTGATCCCCGCGGTGTCGGCGGCGATCGCGGCGCGCTCCGACGCTGACAACCCGCCCGGCGCAGCGCCCGGT
>NZ_BACZ01000549.1:3744-6308 GCF_000333375.1 Curtobacterium sp. B18 | reverse complement strand
GCCCGCCTGTCGTTTCGCGCTCACCGACATCTCACGGCCCGGAACGCCCGTGAACTGTCGGTGAGCGCGAAACTTCGGCGCACAGCCGTGCGCACAGGTGCCTGCGCGCGGGAGCGCTCAGGCGGCCGCCCGGAACCGCTCCGGCAGCGCGATCAGGGCGTCAGCGAGCTCGACCAGCACCGCCGCACACTCGTCGAGCGCATCCCGCTCGGCCGCCACGGTCGCCCGATCCGCCAGCACCCGCCGCTCCCGCCGCGCGACCACGGCGTCGATGCCGTTCGCCAGCGCCACCTCGTCCGTGAAGAACGCGTCGAGCACGGCACGCTGCGACAGGAGCCAGTCGGCACTGACCGCCGCACCGCTCCGGCGCAGCCACCACGAACCGATCTCGACGAACACACCACCCTCGGTCGCGCACGTCCGCAGCCAGGCGACGTCGAACCGGTCCGCACTCCGGGCCGACCCCGCCGAGGGCTCGGTGATCATCGTCCGCGCGATGCGGATGCGCTCGATCATGTGGTCGACGGTCCAGTGCGCGACGACGACCCCGACGTACCGCTGCACCGACACGAGCCGCAGGTTCTCGAGCGGCACGAGCGCTTCGCGGACGGGCGTCCGGGACACCCGCATGTCCGCCGCGATCGTGTCCAACCGCATCCGCTGCCCACGCCGGTACACCCCGCGCAGCACGTTGTCGAGCAGTCGGGCGAAGACGGCGTCGCGCAGCAGACTGCGTCGGATGCCGAGCGGGTCGTCGTCGTCACGACCCGGCCGGTGCTGTGCTCGCTCCATGGCGCCAGGATCACGCACGGCCCACGCCGCCGGCTTCGCGAGTGGTCGGACCGTGGACCGTGCGGGACACTGTCGTGCTGTGGAGGACTGCCATGCGAGGACGATGACAGACCCCGCAACTCGGCGCTAAACACTCCGCATACGGAATACTACTTCCGCGCCGTGTCCGCTTCCTTGGTCAGGACCGAGAGCGGTTGGGTGACGTCCTCGAGCCCCTTCCGGGCCGCGTCGACCCCGAAGACCAGCGCCACCACCCCGCCGGCGATCATCACCGCGGAACCGAGCAGGTACCCCCAGAACAGCGGTTCGCGGGAGGACCCGTCGCCGATGAGCGCACCGTAGATCAGCGGGGCGATGGCACCGAAGATCTGCGCCAGCGCGAAGAAGTACGAGATCGCCTGCGACCGGAGCTCGAGCGGGAAGATCTCCGACACGGTCAGGTAGGCGCTCGACGCCCCCGCCGAGGCGAAGAAGAACGACACGCACCAGAAGACGACCTGCACGGTGGCGCTGATCGCGTCGGCCTGGAACAGGAACGCCGAGGTGGCGAGCACGAGACCCGAGACGAGGTACGTCGAGAAGATCATCTGCCGACGACCCCAGGTGTCGAAGAACCGCCCGAGGATGATCGGGCCGAGCAGGTTGCCGATCGCGAACGGGAAGAAGTACACGCTCGTCTCGGCCGTCTTCAGCCCGAAGAAGTTCGTGAGCACCAGGGCGTAGGTGAAGAAGATCGCGTTGTAGAGGAACGCCTGGGTGATCATCATCGTCGCGCCGACGAGGGTCCGGGTCGGGTACTGCCGGAACAGCACCTTCACGATCGTCCGGAACTTCACGTTGTCCGTCGGGGTGACGGTCATCGCCTTGGACTGGTCGACCTCCGGCAGCCGGTGCCCGGTGGACTGCTCGACCGACTCCTCGATCTGCGTGACCGTCGCCTCGGCTTCCTCCTCGCGTCCGTGCGTCATGAGCCACCGGGGACTCTCCGGGATGTGCCGCCGCAGGAAGATGATCGCGATGCCGAGCACCGGGCCGAGGAAGAAGCCGATGCGCCAACCGATGTTCTCGGCGAAGTTCGCCGTGTCGAGCAGGTAGATGTTCGCGAACGCGCCGAGCGCCGCGCCGCCCCAGTAGGTGCCGTTGATCGCGATGTCGACGTGCCCGCGGTACTTCGCGGGGATGAGCTCGTCGATCGCCGAGTTGATGGCCGCGTACTCGCCGCCGATGCCGAGACCCGCCACGAACCGGAACGCCGCGAGGAACCAGAAGTCCTGCGCGAGCCCGGCGATGCCGGAGCCGATCAGGTAGATGGCCAGCGTGAGGATGAAGAGCTTCCGCCGCCCCAACCGGTCGGACATCCGGCCGAAGACGATCGCGCCGACGACCTGCCCGATGAGGTAGATGGTGCCGAGCGACGTCACCTGCTGCGTCGACAGGTCCAGGTCCGCCTGGAAGCCGGCGTTCGACACGATCTGGATCTCGAGGCCGTCGAGGACCCACGAGACGCCGAGTCCCACCACGACGCTCCAGTGGAACCGTGTCCACGGCAGTCTGTCCATCCTGGCGGGGACCAGGCTCTTGATCGCCCCGTTCGTCGTGCTGCTCACGAGAGGGGAACGTACGCCCAGATCGACGAGATGGTTCAGATCCGGAAACGAACGGGTTCCGGGCCCGGAGCCGGATCCCCCTAATCGAATCCGGCTCCGATGCCGGAGTCCCAATCATTGCAATTGCTATGAGAACTCACAAGCAGGATGCCGGGAGGCGCNNNG
>NZ_BACZ01000549.1:0-3681 GCF_000333375.1 Curtobacterium sp. B18 | reverse complement strand
CNANCGGGCGGGGGGNCCCGCGCCCCGGGCCGCGCCCGCCGACGGTCCGCGCCGAGATCCGCGACAACCTGATAAGCGCCCTCCGTGAGGGCCGCGACCCGTGGCCCGGCCTGCACGGCTTCGGCACCACCGTGGTCCCGCAGCTGGAACGCGCCCTCATCGCCGGGCACGACGTCGTCCTGCTCGGCGAGCGCGGCCAGGGCAAGACACGCCTGCTCCGCACGCTGCAGGGCCTGCTCGACGAGTGGACGCCGGTCATCACCGGCTCCGAGCTCGGCGAGCACCCGTACGAACCGATCACGACCGCGAGCATCCGGCGGGCGGAGGACCTCGGCGACGCCCTGCCGATCAGCTGGCGCCACCGGGACGACCGCTACGTCGAGAAGCTCGCGACGCCGGACACGAGCGTCGCCGACCTCATCGGCGACGTCGACCCGATGAAGGTGGCGGAGGGACGCAGCCTCGGCGACCCGGAGACGATCCACTTCGGGCTCGTCCCCCGCGGCCACCGCGGCATCGTCGCCATCAACGAGCTCCCCGACCTCGCCGAACGCATCCAGGTCGCGATGCTCAACGTGATGGAGGAGCGCGACGTGCAGATCCGCGGCTACGTGCTGCGGCTGCCGCTCGACGTGCTCGTGGTCGCGAGCGCGAACCCCGAGGACTACACGAACCGCGGCCGCATCATCACGCCGCTCAAGGACCGCTTCGGCGCCGAGATCCGGACCCACTACCCGATCGAGCTCGAGGACGAGATCGCCGTCATCCGCCAGGAGGCGCGGCTCACCGCCGACGTGCCGGACGCGCTCGTCGAGATCCTCGCGCGGTTCACGCGGGCGCTCCGCGCATCGAGTGCGGTCGACCAGCGCAGCGGCGTCAGCGCCCGCTTCGCGATCGCCGGCGCCGAGACCGTCTCCGCCGCCGCGGTGCACCGCGCCGCACGGCAGGGCGAGGAGCACGCGGTCGCACGGCCGATCGACCTCGAGACCGCGGTTGACGTCCTCGGCGGCAAGATCGAGTTCGAGAACGGCGAGGAGGACCGCGCCGACGAGGTGCTCGAGCACCTGCTCCGGACCGCGACCGCCGAGACCGTCCGCGCGCGCTTCCGCGGGCTCGACTTCGCGGTCCTCGTCGAGGCCCTCGACGGCGGCACGATGGTGACCACGGGCGAGCAGGTCAGCGCCCGGACCTTCCTCGAGGGCCTGCCGTCGATCGGTGAGTCCGACCTGTACGACCAGATCGGCGAACGACTCGGTGCGACCGACGACGGCGGACGTGCCGGGGCCATCGAACTCGCGCTCGAGGGGCTCTACCTCGCGCGGCGGATCAGCAAGGAGTCCGGCGGGGGCGAAGCCGTCTATGGCTAGGGCGAACCGGCGCCTGACCCGCGACGCCCGCTACGGGAAGTACGAGGACGGGCCGGACCCGCTCGCTCCCCCGGTCGACCTGGCCGAGGCGCTCGACGCCATCGGCGAGGACGTGATGGGCGGCACCTCGCCCGAGCGTGCCCTCCGGGAGTACCTGCGCCGGGGCGGTCGGGACCAGCGCGGCCTCGACGACCTGGCACGCCGGGTGGCCGAGCGACGGCGCGAGCTGACGGCGAAGAACAACCTCGACGGCACCCTGCAGCAGGTCAAGCAGCTGCTGGACGAAGCCGTGCTGGCCGAACGCGGACAGCTCGCCCGGGACACCGAGATCGACGACGGCGACCGGGCCCTCGCCGAGATGCAGCTCGACAGCCTCTCGCCGTCGCCGGCCACCGCGGTCCAGGAGCTGAACGGCTACGACTGGACGAGTCCGGCCGCGCGGCAGAAGTTCGAGGAGATCAAGGACCTGCTCGGCCGCGAGGTGCTCGATCAGCGCTTCGCCGGCATGAAGCAGGCGCTCGAGGGCGCCACGGACCAGGACCGCGAGGACGTCGCCGCGATGATGCGCGACCTCACCGCGCTGCTCGAGGACCACCGTGCGGGGACGGACACGCAGGAGCAGTTCGACGCGTTCATGGCCGAGCACGGCCGGTACTTCCCGTCGGCCCCGCAGAACGTCGAGGAGCTGCTCGACGACCTCGCTGCCCGGGCGGCCGCGGCGCAGCGGATGCGCAACTCGATGACCCGGGAACAGCGCGACGAACTCGACGCCCTCGCGCAGCAGGCGTTCGGCTCCCCCGACCTGATGGGACAGCTCGCCCAGCTCGACGACACCCTCCGCTCACTCCGGCCGGGCGAGGACTGGGGCGGGTCCGAGCGGATGGAGGGCGAGCAGGGACTCGGGCTCGGCGACGGCACCGGGGTGTTCCAGGACATCGCCGACCTCGACGCCCTCGCCGACCAGATCGCACAGGCCGGACCGGGCTCCGACCTGGACGACCTCGACCTCGACGCCCTCGGCCGTCAGCTCGGGAACGACGCCGTCGTCGACGCGACCACCCTGCAGCGGCTCGAGAAGGCCCTGCGGAACTCCGGGGCGATGCGTCGCGGCGCCGACGGGCAGCTCCGGCTCACACCGAAGGCCATGCGGCAGCTCGGGAAGAGCCTGCTCCGCGACGTCGCCGAGCGGATGTCCGGTCGCCAGGGAGCCCGGGACCTCCGGCGGTCCGGCGCCTCCGGGGAACCATCGGGCGCGACACGGCAGTGGCAGTACGGCGACACCGAACCGTGGGACGTCACCCGGTCGATCACGAACGCGCTCACCCGCACCGCGGCCTCGGGCCGGACGGGCCCGGGGGTCCGCCTGCAGATCGATGACGTCGAGGTGCAGGAGACCGAGGCTCGGACACAGGCCTGCGTGGCGCTGCTCGTCGACACCTCGTTCTCGATGGCGATGGAGGACCGCTGGGTGCCGATGAAGCGCACCGCGCTCGCGCTCCACACGCTCGTGTCGACCCGGTTCCGCGGCGACGACCTGCAGCTCATCGCCTTCGGACGCGAGGCCGAGGTGATGGACATCGAGCAGCTCGTCGGCCTCGACGCGATGTGGGACAAGGGCACGAACCTGCACCACGCGCTGCTCCTCGCGAACCGGCACTTCCGGAAGCACCCGACCGCCCAGCCCGTGCTGCTCATCGTCACCGACGGCGAACCGACGTCGCACCTCGAGCCGAACGGCCAGGTGTGGTTCGGGTACCCGCCGGACCCGATCACGATCGCGCTCTCCGTGCGCGAGCTGGAGAACGCCGGACGACTCGGCGCGCAGACCACGTTCTTCCGGCTCGGGGACGACCCGGGGCTGGCGCGCTTCATCGACGCCATGGCGAGACGCGTGGACGGCACGGTCGTCGCGCCGGAGAACGACGACCTCGGCGTCGCGGTCGTCGGGTCGTACCTGGGGTCGCGCCGCGGCGGAGCGTTCCCCCGCGACGACTGGACGATCTGACGGGAAGGCCCTGGTCAGCAGGGCACCCGTCGTCGTATGCTGACGTCACAGCTGCCCCGGACCTCGGCCGCCCATCACCGCTCCACCAGACCGACATCGTCGGCCGGGTGGTGTCGGCCGTCCGAGTGCACCTGATCCGTCCTCGGCCGGTCGACCCCCGTGGGGTCCCGGAACGCAACGGCGCGGTTCGGTCGACCTCGCGGGCATCCGCGTCCCGGCAGGCGGGACGCGGTGGGGTCGGTGGGCTCCGGACCCGACGGAGCCCGCCGACCCGATCCCTCCCGGTGCGCCCGGGACCGACGCGACCCG
>NZ_BACZ01000550.1 GCF_000333375.1 Curtobacterium sp. B18 | reverse complement strand
CCGGCGAGCACCTCGGCGCGGTCGGCGGTGGCGCACGCCGGGTCCGACACGGCGAGGGCGACCTCGCCGCGCACCCGGTAGGCCACGGCACCGAGCCCGCCCGGGTGGGTCCAGGTCGCGTTCCCGCGCCAGGTGCCCATGTGCCCGAGGGTGCCGGCGTCGCCGTCGCGGAGCATCGAGACGAGGTCGTCACGCCCGGCACCGGCGGCCCGGAAGCGTGCCCGGACGAGTCGCGGTCGGAGGACGACGACGGCCAGCAGCACGGCGGCGGGGACGATCCACGCCCCGAGCAGGGTCACCTGCCACTCGACCGCGTCCAGGCCGAGTCCCTGCCACTGCACGGCGTCGTCCTGGACCGGCTCGATGAGGAAGACGTCGGCGAGCACGACGGTGAGCGTCAGCAGCACGGCGATCGCCAGCGCGACACCGACCCGACGCCCGCGGTGGACGAGCCAGGCGGCGAGGAGCAGCAGGACGCCGACGACGACCACGGAGCCGTTCGGCATCGCGTCGGCGAACGGGGAGAGCACGCCGTCCGGGTCGGGCACGACGGGCGTCACGAGGGTCCCGGCACCGAGCGCGATGAGGGCGCTCACCACGACGGTCCGGGCGGTGACGGCGGTGCTGCGGTGCGCGGGCTCGGAGGCGCGGCGGACGATCCAGGCACCGGCGGCGGTCCCGAGCAGGGTCGCGAGGGCACGGGCCAGGTCCGACCCGTGGCCGGCGAAGAGCACGAGGGTCAGGACGACGGTCCACAGGGCGGCACGGACGCGCCAGCGGCGCTGCGGGGGCATCGTCGCCGAGGCGGCACCGAGCAGGGCGGTGGCCACGATCGACGGCGCGAAGAGCGGTTGCCCGACGGCGAACTCGGCGTGCGCCTCGCCCAGCGCCGACCCGATGGTGACGGTGAGCAGCGTCGCGAGGACACCGACGAGCGGCGCTCCGATCCCGACGACCAGGGTCCGGAGCGAACCGAGGGACCGCTCGGCGAGGACCGTCGTCAGGACCACGGCCACGAGGGCGAGGCACGCGACGGGCGGGTGGTGCGGGAAGTCCGGCTCGGAGTGTGCCATCCGGGCGGTCACGACGAGCACGGCCGCTGTCCGACCGTCAGGGCGACGCCGCCGACGATGCCGGCGTGGGACCGCTCGTAGAGCGAGATGACCTCGGCGAAGGACGCGAAGAGCAGGACGGCGACGACCACCCCGGCGACCGCGACGACCACGGCGGTCGCAGCGGTGCCCGCGCGCAGGCCGAACGCCCCGACGGCACGCCCAGGTGGCCGG
>NZ_BACZ01000551.1 GCF_000333375.1 Curtobacterium sp. B18 | reverse complement strand
GGCGCCCTCTCACCCGCCTGCGCCGACCCGGTGCAGGCCGACGTCGTCGTCCGGGCGACGCGCGACGTCGACCCGACCCTCGCCGTCCTGGCCCTGCCGGACTCCGAGCTCCTCCGCGCGGCGACCGCGCACGGGCTCCGCGCGGTGTCCGAGGTCTTCGCCGACCGCGCCTACGAACCCGACGGGTCCCTCGTGGCGCGCAGCCGCCCGGGTGCGGTCCTGCACGACCCGGCGACGGTCGCCGAGCGGGTGCTCCGGATGGTCACCGACGGCACCGTGGTCGCCGTGGACGGCTCGGTCGTGCCGGTCCGGGCGGACTCGGTGTGCGTGCACCCGCGTACGGCAGCACGGCGACGTTCGAGCTGTGGGTGCCCGGTGCCGCGGTCGAGCCGCTGCGGGCCGACCTGGCCGCGGGATCGGCGGGCGCCCTCGCGCCGGTCGTCGGCGAGGAACGCGTGGTCGACGTCGCCGCTGAGTGAGGCGCACGATTTCGGTGCCGGATCGCACGCCGGGCGTGTCCCGCCCCGGAGGCCCCACGGGCCCGGGAACGACGAAGGCCCCGGCTCTGGGAGCCGGGGCCTTGCTGGTGCGCCCCCTCGGACTTGAACCGAGAACCCACTGATTAAGAGTCAGTTGCTCTGCCAATTGAGCTAGAGGCGCATGGTGTGCAGTTGTGTGGCGCTGCTGCACTTCCGTGCTGCAACGGGAAACAACAATAGCATGGGTTTCGCGTGCCCTTGACCACTCGGGGCACCGAACACGAACAGGAGCCTCATGACCGACCGTCTCGCCGCCGGCGACACCGCACCCGACTTCACCCTGCCGGACCAGGACGGCACCGAGCACGCCCTCTCGGCCCTGCGTGGGAAGAAGGTCATCGTGTACTTCTACCCGGCGGCGTCGACCCCGGGCTGCACCACCGAGGCGTGCGACTTCCGCGACAACATGTCGTCGCTGCAGGCTGCCGGCTACGAGGTCCTCGGCGTCTCGAAGGACGAGCTCCCGGCCCTCAAGAAGTTCCAGCACGAGCAGGCCCTCACGTTCCCGCTGCTGAGCGACCCCGACCTGGCCGTGCACAAGGCCTACGGCGCGTGGGGCGAGAAGAACAACTACGGGAAGATCGTCACCGGGACGATCCGCTCGACGATCGTGGTCGACGAGGACGGCACCGTGCAGCTCCCGCTGTACAACGTCAAGGCGACGGGACACGTCGCGAGCCTGCGGAAGAAGCTCGGCCTGGTCTGAGACCCGACTGATCGACGGACGGGAGG
>NZ_BACZ01000552.1 GCF_000333375.1 Curtobacterium sp. B18 | reverse complement strand
GTCGTGAGTCTCCGCGGCGCCACCCCGGAGGCCGCGTCCGAGGTCCGTGCGGTGTTCGCCGGCCACGACCACCGGTACAGCCTCTACGACCCGTCGTCGGTGCTCAGTCGGATCGCGGCGGGGTCGCTCCGCCTCGCCGACGCACCCGCCGAGGTGCGGGACGTCTACGCCCTCGCGCTCGAGTGGCGGGAGCGGACCGGGGGAGCGTTCACCCCGCACCGACCGGACGGCGTCATCGACCTGTCCGGGGTCGTCAAGGCCCTCGCGATCCGCGGCGCCGGGGACGTCCTCGACGCAGCCGGCTGTGCCGACTGGATGATCAGTGCCGGCGGCGACGTGCTCGTCCGCGGTCACCACCGGGGCGACGAGCCCTGGAGCGTCGGCGTCGTCGACCCGGCGCACCGTGACACCGTCGTCGGCGTCATCCGGCTCGACGCACCCCGTCGGGCCGTGGCGACCTCGGGGACCGCCGAGCGCGGCGAGCACATCTGGCGTCGGACCGCCACGACGTTCGTCCAGGCGACCGTCGTCGCCGACGACATCGTCACCGCGGACGTCCTCGCGACCGCGATCGTCGCGGGGGACGAGGACGACCTCCGCCGGGTGACGAGCGACGGCGGCGTCGACGTGCTGGCGTTCGGCGCCGACGGTCGGGTCTGGGCCACACCGGGCGCCCGGCGTGCGGTCCACGGCGCGGAGCAGCCGACCGCCACCGAGCCGACCAGCACCGAGCCGACCGCCACCGCGCCGACCAGCACCGAGCCGACCGCCACCGCGCCGACCGGCACCGAGCCGACCGCCACCGCGCCGACCGGCACCGAGCCGACCACCACCGCGCCGTGACGGGCGGTTCGTTCGAGGATTCGAATCGCGAAGCGCACCCCGGTTCGGCATCTCCCAGGCGGCGAGCGCATCGTGGCGGGCACGCACCGCCGACGGGGGCCGGTGCGTCCACCGCGCGATGAGGAGCAGCAGTGAGCACTGACGGAACCGACACCTGCACGTACCACATGGGGGGATCCCTGCCGGCCGGCGGCGACCACCTCGGTGGGGCCTTCGGCCAGGCGCCGACGCTCGAGCACTGGTACCCCCAGCGGCTCCGCGTCGAGCTGCTGCACCGGAACGGCGTCGACGCCGACCCGCTGGGGGCCGACTTCGACTACGCGGCGGCGTTCGCCACGATCGACCTCGAGGAGCTGAAGCGCGACATCAAATCGCTGCTCACGACGAGCGTCGACTGGTGGCCGGCCGACTACGGCAACTACGGCCCGCAGATGATCCGGATGGCCTGGCACGCAGCCGGCACGTACCGGATCGCCGACGGTCGTGGTGGCGCCGGGACCGCGATGCAGCGGTTCGCGCCGATCGGGAGCTGGTGGGACAACGGCAACACCGACAAGTCCCGACGCCTGCTACAGCCGATCAAGCACAAGTACGGCAACGCGCTGTCCTGGGCCGACCTCATGGTCCTGACCGGCAACTGCTCGCTCGAGCTCATGGGCCTGCCGACGTACGGCTTCGGCGGCGGCCGGCTCGACGCCTGGGAGCCGGACGACGGCACGTGGTGGGGCCCCGAGGTGTGGAACCCGCACGACGTGCACAGCATGGACGAGATGGTCTCGCGCGACGAGCGGTGGCACGGCGAGAACGGCGACGCCGACTACGACCTGCAGAGCCCGCTCGCGGCCTCGCACCAGGCGCTCATCTACGTGAACCCCGAGGGCCCGTACGCGAACGGCGACCCGCTCGGGTCCGCACGCGACATCCGCACCACCTTCACCCGCATGGCGATGAACGACGAGGAGACCGTGGCGCTCATCGCGGGCGGCCACGCGTTCGGCAAGAGCCACGGGCAGGTCCCGGCGACAGAGATCGGCCCGTCGCCCGAGCTCGCGCCCATCGAGTCGATGGGCCTCGGCTGGCACAACCCGCGCGGGACCGGCAACGCCGAGTTCACGTCGACGAACGGCATCGAGGGCAGCTGGACGCAGGACCCGACGCGCTGGGACAACAGCTACCTGGAGAACCTGTTCGGCCACGAGTGGGAGCAGACCCGGAGCCCGGCGGGCGCCCTGCAGTGGACGCCGAAAGACCCCGACGCGCCGAAGACGCCCGACGCGCACGTCGCCGGGCAGGAGCACCCGCTCATGATGATGACCTCGGACATCGCCCTCAAGGTCGACCCGGAGTACCGGAAGGTCTGCGAGCGCTTCCTCGCCGACTTCGACCTCTTCACGACCGCGTTCTCGAAGGCCTGGTACAAGCTGACGCACCGCGACATGGGGCCGAAGCACCGCTACCTCGGCCCCGAGGTGACGATCGAGGACGAGCTGCTCTGGCAGGACCCGCTCCCACATCGCGCTGCTGCTGCGGAACCTCGAGGGCGTGCTGGAGCGGACCGCGGCCTTCGTCTGCGCGGCGGCGTTCGTCACGCCCGAAGGCGAGGAGCACGTGGTCGAGGCGGTGTGGAACGGCGAGGTGCTGACCGAGCCGACCGGGACCGGCGGGCACGGGTACGACCCGGNTGTTCGGTCCGACGACTCCGACGGNTCGTCGGCGGAGCTCACGCG
>NZ_BACZ01000553.1 GCF_000333375.1 Curtobacterium sp. B18 | reverse complement strand
GCGGCACATCGCCGGACCACAGGACTGGATCGAGGCCGAGGCGCGCATTCTAGGGCTTCCTGCGCGAGATGTCCGACCGCGACATGCCCGTCGTGCCGCCGATCCTCGGGGACTGGACCGCGGACTTCGGGTACCACGCCGGCCGCGAGCTGCTGCGCTACCGCGACTGCACGGCGATCTTCTGCTCGAACGACGCGATGGCGCTCGGGGTCATGCACGCGGCCCGGTCGTACGGCCTCGACGTGCCGGGCGACCTGTCCGTGGTGGGCTACGACGACATCCCGGAGGCGAAGCACCTCTGGCCACCGCTGACGACCGTGCAGGTGGACTTCCCCGAGCTCGGTCGGCGCTGCGTCGAGCAGCTGCTCCCCGGGGACGACGCGGCGATGCTCCGCCCGATCGACCTCGTGCCGCAGCTGGTCGTCCGCGGCTCCACGAGCGCGCCGCGCAAGCGCTGACGCGCCGCCCCCGCGCAAGCGCCGACGCGCCGCCCCCGCGCAAGCGCCGACGCGCTGCCCAGCACCGTGCGTGTTCCCGCACCACGGGACGGACGCGCGGTGCCGAGTGGAGCCGAGCCGCGCCTCCCGGCCCCTGTGGACCCGCCCCGGTACCCCAACGCGGGGGACGCGCGGACCCGCGTTCCGCCAGATCACGCGGGCCGTTACGAAAACGCGACCAATCCGAATTGACAGGCGCGCCGATCCCGTGCGTAGTATTACCTCCGTTCCGCCGATGTGAACGGTCACATGGACCGTCACACAGGCAGGACACCGGACGCGACAACGAAGTCCACACAGACCTCCTGTGCCTTCGCTGCCGCAAGCAGGACCACCCGAAGGACTGCCGCATCGCAGCGGCAGAAGGAGATGCACCGTGGCGTCAACCCCGATCGACACCGGACTCGAGACCCGGTCGATCACCGCACCCGAGACGATCCTCGAGATGCGCTCGATCACCAAGGAGTTCCCTGGTGTCAAGGCGCTCTCCGACGTCTCGCTCAGCGTCCGTGCCGGCGAGATCCACGCGATCTGCGGCGAGAACGGCGCGGGCAAGTCGACCCTCATGAAGGTCCTCTCCGGCGTCTACCCGTACGGCACCTACGAGGGCGAGATCGTCTTCGAGGGCGAAGAGGTCCGCTTCAAGGACATCAAGCAGTCCGAGCAGGCCGGCATCGTGATCATCCACCAGGAGCTCGCGCTCATCCCGGAGCTCTCGATCACCGAGAACCTGTTCCTCGGCAACGAGCCGGGCAAGTTCGGCGTGATCGACTGGACCAGCGCCCAGCTCCGCGCCCAGGACCTGCTCGCCCGCGTCGGCCTCGCCGACGACCCGGACACGCAGATCAAGAACATCGGTGTCGGCAAGCAGCAGCTCGTCGAGATCGCCAAGGCCCTGCACAAGGACGTCAAGCTCCTCATCCTCGACGAGCCGACGGCGGCCCTGAACGAGAACGACTCCCAGCACCTGCTCGACCTCATCGTCGGGCTGAAGGCCAAGGGCATCTCGAGCATCATCATCAGCCACAAGCTGAACGAGATCGAGCAGATCGCCGACGAGATCACGATCATCCGCGACGGCAAGACCATCGAG
>NZ_BACZ01000554.1 GCF_000333375.1 Curtobacterium sp. B18 | reverse complement strand
AAGTACCCGGGCGCGATCGCGTTGACCTGCACGCCGTGCTGCGCCAGCTCGTCGCAGTACGCCTTCGTGAAGCCGACGATCCCGTGCTTCGTCGCGGCGTACGCGGGCGACCACTGGCCGCCGAGGAACGCGAACAGCGACGCGATGTTGATGATCTTGCCGGAGCCCTGCGCCACGAGGTGCTTGCCGACCGCGTGCCCGAGGGCGAACGGCGCGGTGAGGTTCACGGCGACCATCGGGTCCCACTTCGCGCGGTCGAACGCCTCGACGTCGTCGAGCAGGCAGATGCCGGCCGAGTTGACGAGCACGTCGATGCCGCCGAGCGCCCGGGTGCACGCGTCGACGATCCGGGTCGGGGCGTCGGGGGCGGTGAGGTCGACCTCGAGGAACGCGTAGCGGCGCCCCTCGGCCTCGACGAGCGCCCGCGTGGTGCCGTCGTCGTCGACGACGCTCGGCACGAACACGTCGGCGCCGGCCTTGGCGAGTGCGAGCGAGAAGGCCTGGCCGAGGCCGGAGTTCCCGCCGGTGACGATGGCCCGCTTGCCGGCGAGCGAGAACAGGTCCATCGAGAAGTCGCGGATGTCCATGGGGTGTGCAGTGTCCTTTCGAGGTGGGTCAGACGGCGACGGCGACGTCGGACGGCCGACGGTTCCGGAGTTCCCGCGCGCGGACGCGCATGGTGAGGGTGGTGAGGAGGACGCCGAGGACGGCTGCGCCGACGAGGACGGCGAACATCGTGGTGTAGCCGCCGCCCTGCTGCGGGACGCCGTTCGACGGGTCGCCGACCCACCAGGCGCCGAGGGCGGGGAGGAACGCGTCCGGCAGGTAGGCGATGCCCGACGCGAGCCCGATCACGCCGCCGCGCTGGGCGAGCGGGACCTCGACCTCGCCGACCTGCGCCCAGTAGATCCCGCGCGAGGTGAAGACCGCGAGGCACATCACGGTCATGAGGGCCACGGCGACCCAGACGAGCGCCGGCTCGTGCGGCAGGACGAGGAACCCGACGGCGCTCACCGCGGCGACGACGAACGCCCACCGGAGGAACGCGGGCGACGACCTCGTCCACCGGTCGACGAGCACGCCGCCGACCGGTCCGCCGACGATCTGGAAGACGTAGGTGCGCACGACGCCGATCGCGCCGAGGAGCACGACGGGCACCGCGAAGCCGTCCTGCAGCAGCGGGGTGAGGTACCCGAGCAGCGTGTAGAAGCAGTACATCAGCATGATCGAGGCGCCGATCAGCCAGGTGTACTTGTTGCGGGCCGCCGCGCCGAGCTCCCGGAGGGTGACCGTCTGCCGCCCGACCTGGCCGAGGGCGTCGCGGTCGGTCCGGACGACGACGAGGACGAGCACCGCGAACGCCAGGCAGAGCACGCCGTAGATGCGCATCACCCAGAGGACGCCACCGGTGTCCGCGATCGCCGCGGCGACGATGGCGGCGCCGATGAAGCCCACGACGGTGGACGTGATGCCGCGGACGCCCTCGAGCCAGCCGAACAGCTTGCCCTGCTCGTCGGCGTTCCCGAGCATCGAGACGAGCTTGACGAGCGACGACCAGTAGAGCCCCATGCCGAGGACGGCCATGAGCACGTGCGCGACGACGATGCCGGTCTCGCCGGGGACCGTGGACAGCCAGAGGTCGACGGCGCCCATCCCCGCGAGCGCGATCACGATGAGCGCCCTGGGCGAGAAGCGGTCGGCGAACCAGCCGCCGCAGAAGTACATGAGCACGGCGACGGCGCCGAAGACCGACGTGATCTCGCCGTAGCGCTGGATGCTGAGGTGGAGCGCGTGCGCGGTGTCCGCGAGGAACACGAACCGGATGTACGCGACCTGGAAGATCGCACCGCCGGTCATCGACAGGACGATGAAGCTCGTCAGTCTGCGGGCTCTGGTCAAGACCACTCCTTCGTGGTGGGTGGGGGTTCGGTGGACGCAAAAAAGAGAACAGCGACACCCCAGCGCTGGTGCGCTGCGGGTGTCGCTGTTCTCTGAGGTCTGGAGCGACTGCCGTCCGCGGGCGGACGGCCGATCTGCAGTTGTGTGCTCCGGCTCGGGCGATATGCCGGATACGGGTTGACGGTAACCCATCGGATCCGGAAACGACAACTCAGGTCGCATGCATGCCGGAGGCGTGCATAATGATCTGGCTCGGAATGTGAACGTGCACATCGACGTGCTTCGGCCCCGGGCAGGAACGAGTAGCAATGGCGTCGACGCGGACACAACAACCGCGGTCGCCCAGCATCCGCGACGTGGCGCGGGTCGCCGGGGTGTCGCACCAGACCGTCTCACGGGTCCTCAACAACTCGGACGCCGTCGTCGCGGAGACCCGCGACAAGGTCCTCGCGGCGATGGAGCAGCTGCAGTACCGGCCGAACCGCGCCGCGCGGGCACTGGTGACGAGCCGCACGCACACGATCGGCGTGCTCACGGCGCAGCGGTCGCACTACGGTCCCGCGGCCACGATGCAGGCGATCGAGGACGCCGCGGTGAGGCGCGGGTACTCGGTCACGACGGCGAACATCGCCGCGGCGACCGACGAAGCGGTGCGGGACGGCCTCGGCCACCTGCTCGACCAGGACGTCGAGGGCATCATCGTCATCGCGCCGCAGCAGCTGCGTGCCGACGAGGTCTCCGAGGACCGCATCATCCGCGGGATGGTCGGCCGCGACCTGTCGAACCGGTACCCCGAGCGGGAGAACCCGGTCATCGGCGAGGAGCTCCTCCGCATCGAGGACTGGACCGTGCACCACCCGCTCGACGGTCCCGCGAGA
>NZ_BACZ01000555.1 GCF_000333375.1 Curtobacterium sp. B18 | reverse complement strand
TCCCGTCCCGCACCGGGCCGCTCGTCGGGCGTCAGCCGACGATGGCCGCCGTCCGCCGGTAGACCTCGTCGGTGTGCGCGGTCACGTCCGCGTGCACGGCGCGCAGCGCGTCGTACACGGCCGCGGTCGACGGGTCGGGACCGAAGCGGTCCCGTTCGACGACCATCGCCCGCGCGGCCGCCGCGAACGACGGGTGCACCCCGGTCGCGACCGCCGCGCAGATCGCCGCACCGCGCCCCGCAGCACTGTCCCCCACCACCCGGATCGTCGGCACCTGGAACACGTCCGACACGATCTGCATCATCAGGTCGGAGGACGATCCGCCACCCGAGACGACGACGCGCTCGTACGGGGTCCCGAGCTCGGCGGCCATCGCGTCGCCGCGGTCGCGCATCGTCATCGCGATGCCCTCGAGGATCGACCGGTAGACGTGGGCGCGGCCCTGGCGTCCGTCGAAGCCGAGGATCGAGCCCTTCCGGAACGTCGCATCGGCCGGCGCGAGCCAGTCGAGCACGGTGAGCAGGCCGTCCGATCCCGCCGGGACCGCCGAGGCCTCGCGGTTCAGCCGGTCCTCGGCGCGTTCACCCGTCCGTTCGGCCGCCTCGGCGAAGTCCGCTCCGAGCAGGTCGCGGAACCAGCTCACGGTCCACATGCCGCGTCGGATCCCGCCGGACTCGTAGAGGTACCGCCCGGGCTCGGCCCCGAAGTTGGTCCAGAAGTCCGTCGCGTCCAGCACGTTCCGGGTCCCGACCGACATGCCGGCGATGTAGGTGCCGAGCGACACCAGCAGCGTCGTCGGGTCGAGGAGCCCGCAGCCGAGCGCCTCGACGGCCTTGTCGTTCGCCGTCGCGACCACCGGCAGGCCGACCGGCAGGCCCGTCGCCACCGCGGCATCGGCCGTCACGGCGCCGAGGACCGCACCGGGGTCCACGAGCTCGAACAGCTGCGCACGACGCATGCCCGTTGCGGCATACGCGGCCTCGTCCTCACTCCAGCGCCACGTGTCGGTGTCGATCGGCCACATGCCCTGGTAGTTCGCGGCGGTGTCCCGGAACGTCCCGGTGAGCCGGTGGGTGACGTAGCCCGACGAGGTGGTGACCCAGCCGACGTCGTCCTGCTCGGCGACGAACGGCCGGCCGACGCGGGCGTCCATCCAGCTCATCACGGGCTGGGCGAGCGACCCGTCGGCGCGGAGCACCGCCCGGCAGAACCGGATGGTGCAGAGACCGACCCCGACGATCTCGGACGGGTCGCCGGGGAACGCCGCCATCGCGATCCGGCACGCCGCGGCGATCGAGTCCCACACGTCGTCGTCCGGATGCTCGACCACGCCGGGGGCCGGCGACCGGTTCGGCCGCAGCGGCACGCGCCCCTCGGACACGACCCCGCCCCGCTCGTCGAAGACCGTGACCTTCGACGACTGCGAGCCGTTGTCGATGCCGACGACGTACCGGGTCATGCGCTCGCGCGCCGGAACGACGTGTCCGGGTCGGCGGCGGCCGCCTGGATCGCACCGGGTGCCGGGAAGATCGTGCCCTTGTTCATGATGCCCTTCGGGTCGAACTGCGCCTTGAGCCCCTGCATGATCGCGAACGCCGAGCCGTGCTCCTCCTCGACCCACGGGGTGCGGTACTTGCCGACGCCGTGGTGGTGGACCATCGACCCGCCGTGGCGGAGGGCCTCCTCCACGATGATCGCGTTGAGGGGGATGTGGTACTTCTCGATCTCCTCCTCGGGCGAGCAGTCGATGCGGTAGTCGTAGACGAAGTACATGTTCGTGCCGGTCTGGTAGCTGTGCGACGAGTGGCCGCCGAGCATCGTCAGGTCGTCGGCGTACGGGTACTCCTCGCGGATGCGGCGCATGACCGCGTCGTACAGGTCGGCGACGGCGGACCAGTCCGCGGAGACCTCGGTCGTGTACCCGAGGTGCCGGTCGGTGAGCATGGCCTGCTTCTCGGCGTCGATCTTGTCCTGCCCCCAGTTGAGGTGCTCGAACCAGGACTCGATGAGCGACGGGTCGACCGGCTCGTGCTCGTGCTGGCCGAGGACGCGCTGGATCTCCTCGCTCGTGGCGCGGACGATGCCCTTCGGTCCCTCGGCGACGAACACCACCACGCACTTGCCCTTCGAGAAGTGCGAGAAGTGCTGGTTCGCGTCCTCCGGCGAGTACAGGCGTACGACGGACGGACGGAAGCCGTTCACGACGACCTCGCGGATGATCGCGACCCCGGTGCGCATGTCGTCGACGAGCGCGCCGTGGAACTCGTTGTTCTCCGGCATGTACGTGAAGACCTTGATCGTGACCTCGGTGATCACGCAGAGCGCACCCTCGTTGCCGATGACGACGTGGCGGATGTCCGGGCCGGCCGAGCGGCGCGGGACCGACTTGATCCGACGGACGCGACCGCCGGGGAACACGGCCTCGAGTCCGGTGACCATGTCCTCGATCGCGCCGTAGAGCGTGGAGAACTGCCCGATCGACCGGGTGGCGACGAGGCCGCCGTACTGGGCGAGGGGCTTGGACTGCGGCGAGTGCCCCGTGGTGAGGCCCTGCAGGCGGAGCTCGTCCTCGAGGCGCTGGAGGGGCACGCCCGCCTGCACCGTGACCTGCATGTTCTCCGGGTCGACGTGCAGGACGGCGTCCATGCGGGAGCAGTCGAGGACGACCGTGTCGACGACACTCGTCTCGAGGCCGCCCTCGGTGCCGGTGCGGCCGGTGCGGGGGACGATGTTCACGACGTGCTCGTCGGCGAAGGCGAGGATCGCGGCGACGTCCTCGGTGGACTCGGCGTTGACGATCGCGACGGGCGTCGGAGCGTCGTGGATGCCGTGCACGGACTGGTACTTCTTGAACCGGTCGACGCTGGCGTCCAGCAGGTGCTGCTCGTCGGTGTCGAGCTGGTCGGGACGGACGATGGTCGCGAGACGCTCGAGGATCCCGGCGCGGTCGAGGGTGGCGGTCGATTCGATCATGGTGGTGAGCCCTTCGGTGGTGTGGGTCGGGTGTGCGGTGGGAGGGACTAGCGGACGAGGTACCCGCCGTCGACGGTGAGGGTGTGCCCGTTCACGTAGTCGGAGGCGCCCGAGGCGAGGAAGACGGTCGCGCCCATGAGGTCGGCGACGTCTCCCCAGCGGCCGGCCGGGATGTGGTCGAGGACGCGCTGGTTCGTCACCGGGTCGGTGCGGGTCTGCTCGGTGATCTTCGTGGCGAAGTACCCGGGCGCGATCGCGTTGACCTGCACGCCGTGCTGCGCCAGCTCGTCGCAGTACGCCTTCGTGAAGCCGACGATCCCGTGCTTCGTCGCGGCGTACGCGGGCGACCACTGGCCGCCGAGGAACGCGAACAGCGACGCGATGTTGATGATCTTGCCGGAGCCCTGCGCCACGAGGTGCTTGCCGACCGCGTGCCCGAGGGCGAACGGCGCGGTGAGGTTCACGGCGACCATCGGGTCCCACTTCGCGCGGTCGAACGCCTCGACGTCGTCGAGCAGGCAGATGCCGGCCGAGTTGACGAGCACGTCGATGCCGCCGAGCGCCCGGGTGCACGCGTCGACGATCCGGGTCGGGGCGTCGGGGGCGGTGAGGTCGACCTCGAGGAACGCGTAGCGGCGCCCCTCGGCCTCGACGAGCGCCCGCGTGGTGCCGTCGTCGTCGACGACGCTCGGCACGAACACGTCGGCGCCGGCCTTGGCGAGTGCGAGCGAGAAGGCCTGGCCGAGGCCGGAGTTCCCGCCGGTGACGATGGCCCGCTTGCCGGCGAGCGAGAACAGGTCCATCGAGAAGTCGCGGATGTCCATGGGGTGTGCAGTGTCCTTTCGAGGTGGGTCAGACGGCGACGGCGACGTCGGACGGCCGACGGTTCCGGAGTTCCCGCGCGCGGACGCGCATGGTGAGGGTGGTGAGGAGGCCAGAAGTACTACTCGACGGGCAGCATCTTCGCCGACTGGATCGACACGTACGCCGAGCGCACCGACACCGGGGAACGGGTCATCGCGATCGTCGACGCCCACCAGCCGGGTGTGACCCACGGCGACGACTGGGACGGCTTCGGCCAGCGCACCACCGGCTCGGGCACCAGCACCTTCACCGACGCGGTCGTCGCCGCCGACGCGGTCATCCCCGTCGACGACCGGTTCACGTACCAGACCGCCTACTACCAGGCCGTG
>NZ_BACZ01000556.1 GCF_000333375.1 Curtobacterium sp. B18 | reverse complement strand
CGACCGCGTGAACTGTCGCTGTGCGCGTGAGAACGCGCCCGTGAGGGCGCGCGTGCGGGCGCGCGCACGGGACGGGAGGCGCGGGGCAGGGCCGCACCGCGCCTCCCGTCCGCCGTGTGTCAGGACGGGACGACGACGTCCTCGGGCAGGCCGGAGGCCGCGGAGCGACCGGCCGCCTCCATGAGCGCCAGGCTCCGCAGGTTGTCCCGCCCGCTCGTCGCCGGGGCCGGCCCGCCCTCGACGGAGCGCGCGAACGCCTGCAGGCCGCCCTGCCGGTCGGTGTGCGGCATCGTCGGCAGTTCGACCGTCTCGGCGTCGTCGTCCTGCGTCCGGCGGACGGTCACCCGGTCGCCGGCCACCGCGTTCGGCTCCCCGGAACGGCTGGTGAACCAGACCTCGCCGTCCTCGCCCTGGATGCTCCACTCGCCCGCCCACGCCGTGCGGGGTGCGCGCGAGAGCCAGCTGCCGCGGTAGCTCACCACGAGCCCGTCGTCGAGCTCGATGATCATCGACGCGACGGCCTCGTCCTGGTACTTGCTGTACGACGGGTAGGACGACTTCGCGAACACCCGGACGGCCTCCTGACCGGTGATCATCCGGAGGAGGTCGAAGTGGTGGATCGCCATGTCGTTGATCATCGCGTGCGGGAACCGGTAGTGCGGGTGCTCCTCGAAGGCGAGGTCGTTGTCCCACTGCCGGAAGTCGATCGAGATGGCCGAGAGCTCCCCGACCGTCCCCGCGGCGAGCAGGTCCGTGACCACCCGGGGTGCCGGGTACCAGCGGTAGTTCTGGCTGACCTGCAGCACCAGCCCGAGTTCCTCGGCACGACGGACCGCGGTGACGGCCTCGTCGGTGGAGTTCGCGAACGGCTTCTCGACGAGGACATGCTTGCCGGCCTCGAGCGCCTCGAGCGCGAGCGGCACGTGCGTGACGGCGGGGGCCGTGATGACGACGGCGTCGGCCTCGACCCCGGCGAGAGCCTCGGTGAGGGACGCGAACGCCGCCGATGCCGGCAGCCCGAGGTCCGTCCGGACGGCGTCGAGCGTCGCCGGGACCGGGTCGACGATCCCGACCACCTCCACTTCGGTGACCTCTGGGATGGCGGTGCGGGCCCAGTTGCCGCCCCACCCTCCGAGACCGACGTGGATGATCCGGACCGTCATGCGTGCACTCCTTCGTGACTGGGGCGCCACGACTCCCGCGGCGCGTGCGTCCAGTCTGTCAGGGTGCGACGTCAGTGCGTGAACGCGTAGGCGATGAGCGCCATCGTGACGATGAAGCCGGCCAGGTAGTTGATCCAGAGGAAGCGCTTCCACCCGGCGTTCGCGGACTCGGCCCCGTCGTCGGTGACGTTCCACCACGGCAGCACGTTCAGCGCGTACGGGATGACGACGACCGCGGCGATCGGCCCCGGGAACGCCGAGAACAGCAGGGCGACGCCGGCGACGAGGTACGCAACGAACGCCAGGCGCACGGTGGCCCGGGCGCCGATGACGGTCGCGACCGAGCCGATCCCGCCCGCGCGGTCGGCGAGCACGTCCTGCACCGCACCGAACGCGTGCGACGCGACACCCCACAGGAAGAACGCCACGCACACGGCGACGAGCTGCCCCGTCCAGTGCGGGCCGGCGAGCGCCAGGCCGTAGATCGCCGGCGACACGAAGTGGGTCGACGAGGTCAGCGAGTCGAGGAACGGCTTCTCCTTGAAGCGCAGCCCCGGGGCGGAGTAGGCGATGACCGCGAACACGCTGATCGCGAGGACGAGCCACGACCACGGCCCGTTGCCGGACACGGCGCCGAGCACGACGAGCGCGACGAGGAAGGGCACGTTCGTGACGACGACCGCCCAGAGCGTGGTGCGGTGCACGCTCTTGTCGAGCAGGGCGCCCTCGACCCCGCCCTTGCGCGGGTTGCGCAGGTCGGACTCGTAGTCGAAGACGTCGTTGATGCCGTACATCGCGAGGTTGTAGGGCACGAGGAAGTACACGACCCCGACGAGGAACGCGACGAGCGAGAACCCGCCGCCGCCCTCGACGCCGACCCCGCTGCCGAGCAGGTAGGCGGCGCCGAACGGGTACGCGGTGTTCACCCAGCTGATCGGGCGCGACGACACGAACAGCGCGCGCACGGTCGAGGGCCGGGAGGCGGTGCTGGCGTTCATCGGGTCGGTTCTTCTTCCTGGGATGGCCGGGTGGGGCGGGCGAACAGGACCCACAGGCTCGGCAGCAGCACGATCGCCGCGATCGAGTACGCGAGGTCCTCGATCGGGATCGCGCCGAGCTTGACGCCGCTGATGAGCGCCGGGTCGTACGCGACGATGCGCAGCGTGACGATGACGTTGTCGAAGACGATCGTCATCACGAGCAGGGCGATGCCGGCGGCCAGCCCCGTGACGAGGGCGATCCGCCGTCCGGTCGCGGACCGTCGGCCGGCGGCACGGGCCCGTCGTGCGGCGACGATCCCGGCGACGACGGCGACCACCGCCACCGCCGCGAAGAACGGGAGCGCGAGCAGCGCGTACGCAGCAGACCCGGTCACGAGCCGCCCCGCTCGGACCGCCGGAGGCCCCGGGCGACCAGCGGCTGCACGAAGCCCACCAGGTTCATCGTCGTGTAGCAGAGCAGCAGCAGGAAGAAGAGCTCCTCGAGCGGGACCTCGGGGGCGAGGAGTACCCCGGTCAGCAGGTTCTGCGGCCCGATGAAGAAGATGCCGAGCGCGACCCCGAGGACGTCCCACAGCATGAAGAACGCGACGCCCACCACCATCACGGCGGCCGCACGCCACGGCGACCGCCAGAAGAACAGGTGCAGGCGGGCGTCGAGGACCGTCATGCCCACGAGCGACACGAGCAGCCCGGCGAGGTACAGCCCGGGCATCAGCCGGGGGTGCCGGGCCGCGGCAGCGGTACCGGGAGCGGTTCGGTGGTGGTGTCGCCGTGGATGCGCTTGAGGAGCACCTCGGCGCTGATGAGGCACATCGGGAGCCCGATGCCCGGGATCGTCGAGGCGCCGGCGTAGTAGAGCCCGTCGACCTTGGTGGACGCGTTCTTCTCGCGGAAGAAGGCGCTCTGCTTCAGGGTGTGCGCCGGGCCGAGCATCGAGCCGTTCCAGGCGTTGAGGTCGTCCGCGAAGTCGCGCGGTCCGATGGTGCGCCGGACCCGGATGCGGTCCCGCAGGTCCGGCACCCCGGCACGCTCCGCGACGACGTCGATGGCGCGGTCCGCGATCTGCTCGACCTGGAAGTCGCCGGCGCCGTCGATCCCGCCCTTGCCGATGGACAGGTCGGCGGGCAGCGGCACCAGGATGAAGAGGTTGCTCGAACCCCGCGGTGCGACGGACGGGTCGGTCTCGGACGGTGCGCAGACGTAGATCGACGCCGGGTCCGGCACGTGCCGGTCCTTGCCGAAGATGGCGCCGAAGTTCGCCTTCCAGTCCTCCGTGAAGACCAGGGTGTGGTGCAGGAGCCCCGGGGTCGGGCCGTCGATGCCGAGGTACACCAGGACCGCACTCGGCCCCGGGTCGCGCGTCTTCCAGTGCTCGGCGCCGTGGGTGCGGTGCTCGCGGTCGAGCAGCTGCATCTCGGTGTGCTGCAGGTCGGCGGCGCTCACCACGAGGTCGGCGGGGGCGGTGTGCTGCACGCCGTCCCGGTCGCGGTGCACGACACCGGTGGCGACGCCGTCCTCGACGACGATCCGCTCCACCTTCGCACCGGCGATGATCTTCGCGCCCTCGGCACGGGCGACCCGCTCGACGGCAGCGATGACCTCGGTGATCCCGCCCTTCGGGTAGAGCACCCCGTCGGCGAGGTCGAGGTGGCTCATCAGGTGGTACATGCTCGGCGCGGCGTACGGGCTGGTGCCGAGGAACACCGCCGGGTACCCGAGGATCTGCCAGAGGCGACGGTCCTTGACCGCCGTGCTCGCGAACGCCGACAGCGGCTGCAGCAGCAGGCGTGCGAGCTTCGGCAGGCGCCGGAGGACGTCGGGTGCCGCGAGCTTCGTGAGGTCCTGGAACGTCGTGTACAGGAAGCGGCGGACGGCCATCGCGTAGGTGTCCTCGGCCGACGCGAGGTACTTCCGCATCCGCTTGCCCGCACCGGGCTCGACGGACTCGAACAGCGCGATGTTCGCCTCGGCGTCGGCGCGCAGGTCGATCGGTTCGTCGTTGCCCTCGCTGTACACGCGGTACCCGGGGTCGAGCTTCACCAGGTCGAGTTCGGCGTCGGCCGAGGTGCCGAGCAGCTGGAAGAAGTGGTCGAACACCTCGGGCATGAGGTACCACGACGGCCCGGTGTCGAACCGGAAGCCGTCACGCTCCCACGATCCGGCTCGGCCGCCGAGCTGCCCGCGCTGCTCGAGCACGGTCACCGAGAAGCCGTCCCGCGCGAGGAGCGCCGCGGACGCGAGCCCGCTGATCCCGCCGCCGATGACGACGGCGCGACGCGCGGGGACCTTGCGCGTGGTCGTGGAGCCGGCCTGTGCCGGCCCGGAGGCGCGGGGCGGGGTCACGCCGTGCCTCCCGTCCGGTGGTGGGTCGAGCGCGACCGCAGCGGCGCACGTCCGGCGAGCACCTGCGCGGCGAGGCGTGCCTTCACCGGGTTCGGCACGCGGACCCGGGTCGTGACCAGGCGGTCGGCCGGCGTCGCGGCGATGCGGTCGTTGAGTTCCTGGAACAGCGCGTGGGCGAGTCCGACGGCGTTCCGCGCGTCGGCCGGCAGCAGCCGGACGGTGCGGGCGGCCCGGTCGAGGTCGGCCTGGACGTCGTCGACCAGTCGCCACTTGGTGGTCTCGTCGAAGCTCCGGATGTCGACCCCGGGGAAGTAGGAGCGACCGAGCACCTCGAAGTCGGCGTGCAGGTCGCGCAGGAAGTTCACCTTCTGGAACGCCGCGCCGAGGGCCCGCGCGCCGTCCACGAGCACCGAGTCGTCGAAGGTCGGCGTGCCGGCACGGTGCACGAACGCACGGAGGCACATCAGCCCGACGACCTCGGCCGATCCGTAGACGTAGCGGTCGAAGGACTCCTGGTCGTGCTCGGTGCGCTCGAGGTCCATCCGCATCGAGGCGAAGAACGGACGCGTCAGCTCCGGACCGAACCCCGTGACCCGGGCGGTCCGCGCGAAGGCGTGCACCACCGGGTTGACGGAGAAGCCCATCGCGATCGCCCGCTCGGTGTCGGCCTCGAGCTCGTCGAGGACGGTCCGGGCGAGCGCGTGGTCCAGCCCGGCCTCGGTCGCGGGGCCGTCGACGACCTCGTCGGCGACCCGGACGAGGGCGTAGACGTTGCGGATGTGCTCGCGGGTGTCCTTCGTGAGCAGCCGGCTGGCGAGTCCGAAGGACGTCGAGTACCGGTCGATCACGACCCCGGAGGCGGCCTCGGCCGTGGCGTCGTACAGCGGGAGCCGGGTCGTGGGACGCGGCTCCGTTCGGCTGTGGGTCACCGGGCGCGCTCCACGAGTTCGGTCACGAGGGCCTCCAGGCGGTCGGCGAGTTCGTACGGCAGTCCGGCGAGCTCGGCACGGGCGAGTGCGGTGTGCTCGGCGATCCGCGATTCGGCGGCGGCCCGGGCACCGCAGGTGACAAGGGTCGCACGGAGTTCGGCCGCGCGTTCCTCGCTGAGGTGCGGATCGCCGAGGTACGGCGCGATGTCCGGCCAGCAGTCGGTGGTCGCGGCGTACGCGATGAGCATGGTGCGCTTGCCTTCGCGGAGGTCGCCGAGGACGGTCTTGCCGGTCGTGCCCTCGTCGCCGAACACCCCGAGGAGGTCGTCGACGATCTGGTAGGCGATGCCGATCTCGCGGCCGAACGCACCGAGTGCCTGCACGACGGGCTCCGGTGCCCCCGCGAGGACCGCGCCGGATTGCAGGGGCGCCTCGAACGAGTAGACGCTCGTCTTCGCACGCTCCATCCGGAGGACCTCGTCCACCGTCGGCATCACGCCGAGCGCGAGGTCGACGTCGGTCATCTCACCGGCGGCGCTGGCGAACACGGCTTCGTCGAGGAGTTCGAGCAGCCGGGCGCGTCGGTCGCCCGTGACGCCGGCGGACTCGATGAACCGGGGCGCACCGGCGAGCGCGAGGTCACCGGCGATCACGGCGGCGCTCATGCCGCGGTGCTCGGCGGTGGGCAGCGGCAGACCACCCGTCGTGCCGGTGTCGCGGAAGGACCCGGCGACGTTCGGCTGCCCGCGGCGCGACCAGTCGCGGTCGATGACGTCGTCGTGCACGACGAGCGCCGTGTGCAGCAGCTCGTAGGCGGCCCCGACGTGCGCGGCCGCGTGCAGGTCGTCACCCCCGAGGCCGGTGTACGCGGTGAGCACCATGCGCGGTCGGAAGCGCTTGCCGCCCATGCTCGCCTTGCGGAGCACCCGCCAGAGTTCTTCCGACGGGCGTCCGTACCGCTCGGCGCGGGCCGACGACACGGCGAAGAAGCGCTCGAGGCAGTCGTCGACGAGCGCGAGGTCGATGTGCGCCACGGTGGCCGCTTCCTCGCTCATTGGCCTAACCTATCCAAGCTGATGACGACTTTTCCTGAATCCGTGGTCCTGCTGGCCGATGACCGTGTCCCGATCGGCACGGCCGACAAGTTCACGGTCCACACCGACCACACGCCCCTCCACCTGGCCTTCTCCTGCCACGTCCGGAACACCGACGGCGACGTCCTCGTGACCCGTCGTGCGCTGACGAAGAAGACGTGGCCCGGCGTGTGGACGAACACGTTCTGCGGCCATCCGGGACCGGACGAGTCGTTCGAGGACGCGATCGCCCGGCGGGCATCGCGTGAACTCGGGATCACCGTCCGCGACGTCGAGCTCGTGCTGCCCGACTTCCGGTACCGCGCGGTGGACGCGTCGGGCATCGTCGAGAACGAGGTCTGCCCGGTGTTCCGTGCGGTCACGGACGACGTCCCGGCCCCGGCCGACGACGAGGTCGCCGAGTACGCCTGGGTCTCCGAGGCGGCGCTCCGCGAGTCGGTGGCCGGTGCGCCCTTCGCGTGGAGCCCGTGGCTCGGCTGGCAGCTCACCGAGCTCGCCACCCAGGGCCTGCACATCACCCGCTGACGGATCCGCCGAGCGGGCAGCGGCCACCACACCGCGTCGTCGACAATGGTCGGTATGACGACGACGGAACGCGATGTCGCGCGACCGGTGCTCGAGGCACTCCGTGACGACCCCGTGATCGCGAGCATCAAGGACGCGTCCGCCCTGCAGGAGGTCCTCGCGTCCGACCGGGGCGTCGTCTTCGTGCTCTACGGCAGCGTGCTCGACGTCGCGGACATCGTGGCCCGGGCGAAGGACGCCGGCAAGACCGTGTTCGTGGACGTCGACCTGCTCGACGGGTTCGCGGCGCGCGAGGTCGTGGTCACCTGGATCGCCGAGCACACCCGTGCGGACGGCGTGCTCTCGACGAAGTCGAACCTGGTCCGCGCCGCCAAGCGTGCCGGACTCGTGGCCGTGCAGCGGTTCTTCCTCGTCGACTCGTTCTCGTACCACCAGCTCCCCCGCGTGGTCGAGCAGGCCGGGCCGGACGCGATCGAGATCCTCCCCGGGTGCATGCCGCGCGTGATCACCTGGCTGCGCCAGGACACGGACGTGCCGATCATCGCCGGCGGCCTGGTGTGCGACAAGGCCGACGTGGTGGCCGCGCTCGGTGCCGGAGCGGTCGCGGTGGCGTCGTCCGACCGCGACGTCTGGGGCATGTGAGCGTTCGTTCACTTGGCTCGGTCGGGCCAGCGGAGTAGGGTCGGACGTCGGCCACGGGTGTGGCCGCGAGGCCGCCGTCCGCGGCCGACGGACCAGGAGAAGGGCAGGTGAGGCGCGATGTCGGGTGACCATCCTCGATCGGGCCAGCAGATCGTGCCCCGGCTCCGGTCCCGGACGATCTGCGCGCCCGTTCGCTGAACCACGCCTGCTCCCCGGTGCCCCGGGGAATCGCGCCTGCCTGCTCCCGAGAGGAGCACGCACATGGCACTGATCGACAACGCGGTGTACGTCGCGGGACGACGCGTCGAGTCCCCGTCGACCCTGTCGCTCGCCACGCGGGGTGACCTCGCGTGGATCGGGCTCTTCCGACCCGACGACGCCGAGCTCGAGGCCGTCGCGGTCGAGTTCGACCTGCACGAGAACGCGGTGGAGGACGCCCGCAAGGGCCACCAGCGCGCCAAGCTCGAGCGCTACGGCGACACGCTCTTCCTCGTGCTGCGCCCGGCGTGGTTCGACACCCGGGCCGAGACCGTCGAGTTCGGCGAGGTGCACCTGTTCGTCGGCGACCGGTTCGTCGTGAGCGTCCGGCACGCCGAGCGGCCCGACCTGGCGGCGCTCCGTGCCCGTGTGGAGGCCGACCCGGAGTTCCTCGCACGGGGCTCCGAGGCCGTCACCGCCGCCGTGCTCGACGAGGTCGTCGACGGGTACGCCCCCGTGGTCGAGATCCTGCAGGACCACATCGACGCCATCGAGGACCAGCTGTTCGCCGGCCAGGTCGACCCCGGCGTCTCGAAGCGGATCTACCAGCTCCTCAGCGAGGTCCTGGCGTTCCAGCGCGCCACGAAGCCGGTACCGGCGATGGTGAAGGGCCTGCTCCGCGGGGCGGACAAGTACGGCGTCGACGACGAGGTCCCGCACCGGCTGCGCAACGTGCTCGACCACGCGTTCCGGGTGACCGAGCGGGTGGACTCGTTCCGGGCGCTGCTCGAGAACGCCCTGACGCTGCACTCGACCCTGGTGTCCCAGGAGCAGAACGAGGCCATGCGCCGGATGACGAGCGCCAGCCTCGCGCAGGGCGAGGAGAGCCGACAGCTCGCGCGGGCCGCGCACCGCCAGGGCGAGGAGGTCAAGAAGATCTCCTCGTGGGCCGCGATCCTCTTCGCTCCCGGACTCATCGCGGGGGTCTACGGCATGAACTTCGACCACATGCCCGAGTTGCACTGGCGCTACGGGTACCCGGTCGCGATCCTCGGCATGCTCGCGCTGATGGGCGTGCTCTGGGCGATCTTCCGCAAGCGCAACTGGCTGTAGTCGCGGGGCGGTGGGACGGGAG
>NZ_BACZ01000557.1 GCF_000333375.1 Curtobacterium sp. B18 | reverse complement strand
CGTCGGCCAGGTCGGCGAGGTGCACGTGCTCGAACGGCCACGTGAACAGGTGCAGGTACAGCCGGTTCCCGTTCTGGGTGAGGACGGTCCCCGCCGGGGCCGTGAACGAGGACGGTCCGGCGCCGTACACCGACCGGGCGTGCTGACGCATCCACTCCCCGATCCCGGCGAGCGCGGATCCACACCCACAGCAGGAAGACGATCACCCCGCCGAGCGAGCCGTAGGTGGCGTTGTAGTTCGAGAAGTTGGCGACGTAGAACCCGAACCCGACGCTGGCCACGACGAGGATGAGGATGGCGAGGATCGACCCACCGCTCACCCACCGGAACTTCGGCTGCTTGACGTTCGGCGCCCAGTAGTAGAGCACGGCGACGACGACGATCGCGATGACGAGCAGGATCGGCCACTGCACGATGCTGAGGACCGTGGCGGCGACCTCGCCGAGACCGATCACGTCGCCGAAGCTCCGCGCGAGGGGGCCGGACACGAGCGCGAGCAGGCCGACGACGAGCAGCACCACGGTGAAGAGTGTGACGCCGAGCATGGTCGGGCGGAGCTTCCAGATCGGGCGACCCTCGCGGACGTTGTAGATCCGGTTCATCGCCCGGCCGAAGGCACCGACGTACCCGGAGGCCGACCAGAGCGCACCGATGACACCGACGACGAACGTGATCGGTGCCGCGGGCGACCGGACGAGTCCCTCGATGGGGTCGCGGAGGAGCTCGGCGACCTGCCCGCCGCCGATGCCCGTGACGATGTCGAGCAGGGTCTCGACGGTCTCCTTCGGGTCGGACACGAGCCCGAGGATCGACACCACGGCCAGCAGCCCGGGGAAGAGCGCGAGGACCGTGTAGTACGTCAGGCTCGCGGCGAGGTCGGTGCACTGGTCGCCGGAGAACTCCCGGAGCGTCTTCTTCAGCGTGTAGACGAGCGTCGGCTTCGTGAGGTCCGACGGGCTGTCGGGCTTGCGGGGATCGTCGGCGTCGGGCTTCTGCTGCTCGCGTGCCACGGGACTACCCCCTCGCCTTCAGCGCCTGCTTCGAGCGCTTCGCCGCCTGCTTGCGGTTCTTCGCCGCGCGCCGCTGCACCGCGGCGATGCCGGCGCGCTGCTTGACGCGGGCCCGGTGCTGCGGGTCGCGTTCGAGCGACTCCTCGGCGGCCTTCGCACGGGCTTTGCGCCCCTTGCGTCCTGGCTGGCTCTGCTCGACCGCACCGGGGCCGTCGCCGCCGCGGGCGCCGAACGGCAGCAGCGCGGTGAAGGCCGACGACGCGGGCGGCCGGGCGAGGTGCCCGGCGGGGTCGTTCCGGATCGCGATGCCGACGATGATCGCCGCGACACCGGCGGCGGCGGTCACGCCCATCGCGACGAGCGGAGTGGGGTCGCGGTGCCAGCGTTGCTTGGTCTTCGCGATCGCCAGCCGGGTGCGCGCCGGGATGTCCGCACGACGACGGATCTCGGTCACGGTGTCCGTGATGCCCTCACGTGTGCGGACGTTCGCGAGTTCGAGCTCGGGGAGACTGTCCTTGGCCATTCCCCATTTCGTACACGCACGAGCCGGGGTCTCGCCCAGTCCGGTCGTCCCCTCGCGCGCGTCGGACGATGCTGCCGCCGACGCGAGCGGGCTTTCGCGCGGGCG
>NZ_BACZ01000558.1 GCF_000333375.1 Curtobacterium sp. B18 | reverse complement strand
ACGCCTGGGCGACCCGCGGAGCCGCGCCGATGCGCGTGTGCTCCCCGCTGGCACGGTGACCCGATGGACCGCAGAGCGTTCCTCGTCGGCGGTCTCGCCGGTGGGGCGCCCCTCGCCCTCGCGGGGTGCTCCGGCACCCTGCCGAAGGTCGACGCGCAGGTCGCGAGCTTCGGTCGGAACGCGACCGGCACCGTGCACGTCTGGTGCCGGTCCGCGACGCAGGCCGGCCTGACGGCGGCGGTCGCCGGGTTCAACAAGGCGAACCCGAAGCTCCAGGTCGAGCTGACGCCGGTGCCGGACGGGCAGTACGTCACGAAGCTCGCGACCGCGATCCGGGGTGGCGAGCCGCCGGACGTCGTGGACATCGACGACATCAACTCGCAGCTGTTCATCTTCCGCGAGGCCTTCGCCGACCTCACCGACGTCGTGAAGGGGCTCGACTACTTCGACGCCATCTCGCCCGGCCACCTGCGGCTGCTCGAGTACCGCGACCGGTACTACGGGCTGCCGTACCTGGCGGACAACTCGCAGCTGTTCGTCAACACCGAGCTGTTCGACCGGGCCGGCCTCGACGTCCAGGACTCGACGAAGGACCTCGACTCGCTGCTCGACGCCGCGACGGCGATCCGGAAGACCGGCGACGACGTGTACGGGTGGTCGATCGCCGGCAACTCGGCGGGGATCATCGGGTTCGTCACGCAGCCGCACGTCTGGGCCACGGGCGTCGACATGATGTCCGGCGAGGTCGGCGAGCAGACGGCGAACATCACCGGCAACGAGGCACTCGAGCGCATGCTCGAGTTCTACCGGCAGCTGTGGAAGGACGGTGCGCTGTCGAAGGCGACCTTCGCGGACGCCGGGACCACGTGGGGTGCCGACTTCCGCGCCGGGAAGGTCGGCATCTTCCCGACCTCGTACGGTGCGACCGTGCCCGCGGCCACCAAGGCGTTGCGGGCGAAGATGCAGACGGTGCTCATCCCGTCGTGGGACGGCAAGCGGTCGTTCTTCGACGGTGGCGACAACATGTGCATCCCGAACGGGGCCGCGAACCCGTCGGGAGGCTGGGCGTTCATGCAGTACGCGAACGGGCTGCAGCAGCAGCAGGCGCTGCCGGACGGCGGGTACTTCCCGACACGGTCCGACGCCGCGACGCCCGCGTACCGCAAGAAGTACCCACTCGCGTTCGGCCCGCTCGACGCGATCGACAAGGGGTACGCGCCGCGGACGCTCGCCTACAACCTGCTCGTCAACCAGCCCTCGTCGCCGTACTTCGCCATGTTCCGCGAGGCGGTGTTCGGGTCCGGGGTCAGCGCCGCGATGCGGGCAGCACAGTCCGACTACACGCGGATCCTCGACCAGGTCCAGGCCTGAGCGTCGGTCGCTCGCGCGTCCGCTCGTCCGCTCGTCCGCTCGCCCGCTCGTCCGCTCGCCCGCTCGCTCGTTGCACAGAGAGGTGCAGACATGACCACCATCTCCAACCGACGGACCGGCGCTGGCCGCCCGACCGTCGGCCGTGGCACCAGCCGCCCGGGTCCGTCCCGGAACTCACTCACGCACCCGCCGCGCACCGGCGCCGTGCTCGTCACCCCGGCGATCCTGTTCGTCGCGGTGTTCGTCCTCGCGCCGCTCGTCTTCGCGCTCTACATCTCGTTCACGAACTGGCCCCTGATCGGGCCGTACCGGTTCATCGGGCTGCAGAACTACCTGACGCTGTTCCAGGACCCGACGTTCGTGCACGCCATCGGGTACACGCTGCTCTACACGGCGATCGTCACCGTGCCGATCCTGGCGCTCGGGTACTTCCTGGCCGTGCTGATCCGGGCCCGCCGACGCGGGAGCACCTTCCTGCGCACGGTGTTCTTCCTGCCGTACGTCGTCGGACTGACCACGCTGTCGTTCATGCTCGTGCTCGAGGCGCAGCCCAACTCCGGCGCCGTGAACATGGTCCTGCGCTGGCTCGGCATCACCGACGGCAGCACCGCGTGGCTCGTGAACGGGCCCCTGGCGACGCTGCTCATCTGCGTGCTCGTCGTCTGGGCGGTGTCCGGTCTGACGATGGTGCTCGTGATGTCCGCCATGCAGGGCATCCACATCGACGCGCTCAACTCGTTCGGTGCCCCGCGTGGCCCGGGTGGGGGGATCAGCGGCCAGCACTGGTTCGGGGTCGAG
>NZ_BACZ01000559.1 GCF_000333375.1 Curtobacterium sp. B18 | reverse complement strand
ATTCTTCTCGCTTCCGGCGGCATCGGGATGCCCGCGTTGCAGGCCATGCTGTCCAGGCAGGTAGATGACGACCATCAGGGACAGCTTCAAGGATCGCTCGCGGCTCTTACCAGCCTAACTTCGATCATTGGACCGCTGATCGTCACGGCGATTTATGCCGCCTCGGCGAGCACATGGAACGGGTTGGCATGGATTGTAGGCGCCGCCCTATACCTTGTCTGCCTCCCCGCGTTGCGTCGCGGTGCATGGAGCCGGGCCACCTCGACCTGAATGGAAGCCGGCGGCACCTCGCTAACGGATT
>NZ_BACZ01000560.1 GCF_000333375.1 Curtobacterium sp. B18 | reverse complement strand
GCGCCTCCTGCATCTCGTGACTTTGTCTTGTCTGAGTACACACGTCGGAGGATCTCGACATCCAGACCGATGGGAAGCTCGTCGGCCCGTGCACCCGACACTCTCTGCAGGCTACTACTAGAGATCAACTCCCCCATAATTCGTCTAGATAACCTTTGCACCATGGTGCACTTGCACGGCGAGACCTGTCGCACTTGTACCTCAATATGACCTCCGGCTCGGGGTACTACATCAGGAATCCTGGAGCTTCTCCTTTCGAGTGTCCCGAAATCAAAGTCCTCGAGGTCGAGCTTTGTTACCACTAGAACTGGCACATCACGATCCGATCCTCGACCGCATAGATCGTGAGTGACCTCGATACCTCTTCTTTCTGGCATCTGAATGTCTAGGCATGCGAACTCTGCTCGGGTGCTCCGGACGAGAGTGAGCGCCTCGCCGCTCTCGGGGGTCACTGCGACTACCTCAATGTCAGGTGTCGGCTGACTGCAGGGCGCTGACGCCAGCTCGCACCATCGTCTGGTCGAACCCCACGATCTCCCGGATCATCTGGCCACCTCCGGAGCGTCGGCTGACGCGTCGGCGTCGGGCCGCGCCTCCCGGCCCGTCACCAGCTCGACCGTCCAGCCACCGTCACCGGTGGGACCGACCTGGAGGCGCGCCCCGACCAGTTCTGCCCGCTCGCGCATGCCACGCAGTCCGTTCCCACCCGCGGGCGAGCTGCCGGCGGACGGTGCGGTGGGCACCCCGTTCTCGACGCGGACCGTCAGCTGGTCGGGGTCGCGGTCGTCGACGGTGACCGTGCACGGCGCACCGGCGGCGTGCAGGGCGACGTTGGCGAGGGCCTCCTGCACGGTGCGGTAGGCGACGAGCTGGGTGAGCGGGCCGATGCCGTCCGCCAGCGGGCGCTCGCCCGGCAGGACGGCGAGAGTCACGGCGCTCCGCAGCCGGGCGTGCTCGACCAGGTCGACGATCCCGGCGACGGTCTCGACCGCGGTCTCGGCGGGGGTGTCGTCGCGGAGGAGTCCGACGAGGCGCCGGAGGTCCTCGAGGACGGCCGTGCTCTGCTCCCGCACCTGCCGGACGCCCTCGTGCGCGCCGTCCGGGTCGGTGTCGATCTGGCGGTCGACGACGGCCGACATCAGGGCGATCCCGGACAGGTGGTGGGCGGCGATGTCGTGGAGCTCGCGGGCCATCGCGGCGCGCTCGCGCGAGACGGCGGCCTCGACGCGGGCGTCCTGCTCCCGGGCGACGGCGGCGGCTTCCGCGCTGCGGGCGTCGGCCGCTGCGCTGCGGGCGTCCGCCTCGGCGCTGCGGGCATCCGCCTCGTCACGACGGGCGGCACGGAGCTCGCGGCGGGACCGGACGACGAGCGTCACGACGAGGGGGAAGGCGACCGCTCCGACCGCCTGCAGCACGCCTTGGCCGGCCGCAGCCC
>NZ_BACZ01000561.1 GCF_000333375.1 Curtobacterium sp. B18 | reverse complement strand
CGGGAGGCCAAGATCGGCGCGATCGGCGTGCGCGTGCGGCGCTGGGTCACTTTGCATGGCTTCTCGGTGAACATCGCGCCGGACCTTTCGCACTTCGGCGGCATCGTGCCGTGCGGCCTGCCGGACTATCCGGTGACCAGCCTCGCCGATCTCGGAAAGGTTGCCGAGGTGAAACAGTTTGACGCTGCGCTGCGATCCGGGTTTGAAGCCTTCCTGTCCGGCCTCGGTGGCGCCTGCGCGTCGCCTGGGGGCTGACGCCCGATTTCGCTCCCGACCCTGCCAAGGACAGATTCCATGCGCACCCTTTCCAAGATCGCTACCTCCGCCGCCGTCATCGCGGGCGCCCTTCTGGTTGCCGCCTGCGGCCACAGCGACAACAC
>NZ_BACZ01000562.1 GCF_000333375.1 Curtobacterium sp. B18 | reverse complement strand
GAGGTGTGGTTCGGCACGATGTCGACGATGACCCGGATGTCGTGCTCGTGCGCGGCACGGACCAGCGCGTCGAAGTCGTCGAGCGTCCCGAGGCGACGGTCGACGTCGCGGTAGTCGGCCACGTCGTAGCCGCCGTCGNCCAGGGGCGAGGGGAAGAACGGGGAGAGCCAGACCGCGTCGACGCCGAGCGACGCCAGGTACGGCACCCGGCTCGTGATCCCCGCCAGGTCGCCGAGCCCGTCGGCGTCGCTGTCCGCGAAGCTCCGCGGGTACACCTGGTAGACGACGGCGTCCCGCCACCAGTCCGGGTCGGTCGTGCGGGGTGTGCTGGCCGGCGTCCGAAGCGTGCTCACGTCGCCACCGTAGCGACGATCGCCCGACCCGGGAAGGCGTCCGCCGACCCGGGAAGGCGTCCGCCCGACCCGGGGACGGCGTCCGACCGGCCCGGGAATAGCGCTCGGCGCGCACGCATTGGTTGTCGATGACACCTTTCCGTCCCAGAACCGAAGGATCCCCATGACGAACGTCCTCGCCCTCGTCGGCAGCCTCCGCGCCGAGTCCATCAACCGCAAGCTCGCCGAGGCGGCCGCGCACCACGCCCCGGAGGGCATCGAACTGTCGACCTTCGACGGCATCGTCGACCTGCCCTTCTACAACGAGGACATCGACGGCGACACCCCGCCCGCCGCGGCCGTCGCCTTCCGCGCCGCGATCGACGCCGCCGACGCCGTGCTGCTCGTCACGCCCGAGTACAACGGCACGATCCCGGCCGTCCTGAAGAACGCGCTCGACTGGGCCTCGCGTCCGTTCGGCGCCTCGCCCATCTCGGGCAAGCCGCTCGCCGTCATCGGCTCGGCGTTCGGCCAGTTCGGCGGCGTCTGGGCGCACGACGACGCACGGAAGGTCGCCGGCATCGCCGGTGCGAAGGTCCTCGAGGACGTCAAGGTCGCGATCCCGCAGTCGGTCGTCCGGTTCGCCGAGACCCACCCGCGCGAGGACGCCGAGGTCGTCGAGCTCGTCCAGGGCGCGCTCACCGCGCTCGCCGGCGCGTCCGAGGAGCAGGCCGCGGCCTGACGACGTCGCCGACGCGACCAGGCGGCGGACGGGAGGCGCGGTGCGGGTCCGCACCGCGCCTCCCGTCCCTGCACGGTCGCGCCCACCGCATC
>NZ_BACZ01000563.1 GCF_000333375.1 Curtobacterium sp. B18 | reverse complement strand
CTCGTCGACGGACGTCCGACAGGCGATCGAGAACTCGACGTCCGTGGCAGCGTTCGGCACCGGCAACCAGCGGGTCGACGTCCGGCGCATCCACTCCGAGGGGTCGACGGCCGCCGAGGCCGCGATCACCCGGGCCTCCGACGTCCGGAAGACCATGGGCACCGAGCTCGCGGCGAACCCGGCGCTCCGGGCCGACTCCGGGACGAAGTCGCAGTTCCGTGCCGGCCAGGTGGACTCGCGGGCGATGATCGCGCTCGGGCAGGTCCTCGCCGACCGGCCCGTCGAGGTCGAGCGGTTCACGCCGATGAACGGCGAGACCGGCCAGCCCTTCCGTCGGGTGGTGCTGCAGGCATCCGGGAGCGCCGAGGCCACCCGCATCGCGGCCACCCTCGACGCGATGGCGGACGACTTCCGGCCCGCATCGGTCGAGCGTGACGGGGCCCGCCTGACGGTGGTCTACACCCCGGCCGACCCGACCACGACCGCCACGAGCGCCACGTGACCCGTGCGCCCGCCGCACCCCCGCACCAGACCCGAACCACGACCAGAAGGAGCACCACCATGCCCGCACCTCGTCGCACTCTCCTCGTCGGCGCCCTCGCCACGAGCCTCGTCGCCGCAGCCGTCGGCCTCGCCCCGCAGGCCGCCACCGCCGCACCCGCCGCGGGCAGCTCCGGCGAGGGCTGGCTCCGCGTCGGCCACCTCTCCCCGGACACGAAGGGCGTCGACGTCGAACTGTCGAGCCTGTCCGGCGGCAAGAAGGTCTTCGAACTCGACGACGTCACCTACGGCCAGGTCAGCCCGTACCAGGAGCTGCCGGTCGGCACCTACGTCCTGTCGATGCGCGCCGCGGACGCCCCGGACTCCACGCCCGTGATCTCCACCGACGTCACGGTGGACGAGGGGGACGCGAGCACGGTCGTCGCCTACGGTACGAACGCGAAGCTCCGGACGACCGCCTTCACGGACGACCTCCAGCAGCCCGGTGACGGCAAGGCGAAGCTCCGGCTCGTGCAGGCCGCGACCACCGCGAAGTCGGTCGACGTGAGCACCTCCGAGGGCACCGCCGTCGCCGAGGACGCCGCGTTCGGCACCGCCACGAAGTACGCGACCGTCGACGCCGGCAAGTGGACGCTCGACGTCTCGGGCAGCGGGCAGCGGGGGACGGCGAAGGTCGACCTCGCGGGCAACACCGTCTCGACGCTGTTCGTGCTCGACGACAGCAAGGGCGACCTCACCGTCGTGCCCGTCACCGACGCGGCAGCGACGGCGTCCACGCCGTCCGGCGGGGTCCAGACCGGTGGCGGCGGCGCAGCCTCCGACCCGGTCGAGCAGGCCACCCACGAGCTGATCGCGACGCTCCGGTCGCTGTTCCGCTGACCGCGGGACAGGAGGCGCGGATCACCCCGGCGGGTCCGCCCGCGTGATCCGCGCCTCCGGGCCCACCCCGCACCCCCCTCAGGAAGGCAGGCCGCATGACCCGCAGGACCTGGATCCCCGTGACCGCCGCAGCCGCGGTCATCGTCGCGCTCGGCATCGCGCTCGTCGCGGTGCGCCCGTGGGGCGCCTCGCAGCCGGAGGCCGGAGGCGCGTCGACCCCGACGTCCTCCGCGGCACCGAACGCAGCGCGCTCGCCCGAGCAGCTCCGGACCGACTTCCTCGACCGGTACGTCCGTGACGGCCGCGTCGTCCGCACCGACCAGGGCGGCGACACCGTCAGCGAGGGACAGGCGTACGGCCTGCTCATCGCCTACGCGAACGGCGACCGTCGGCGCTTCGGCGAGATCTGGTCGTGGACGAAGCGGCACCTGCTCACCGACGACCACCTGCTCGCGTGGCGGTGGACGCCGGACGGCGGCGTCGCGGACGGCCAGTCCGCGAGCGACGCCGACCTCGACGCCGCCAGGGCACTCGTGCTCGCCGGGTCCTCGTGGGACGAGTCCCGGTACACGGCAGCGGGGAAGACCATGGCATCGGCGATCCTCGAGCACGAGACCGCCACGACCGACCTCGGCACGATCCTGCTCCCAGGGCCGTGGGCCGACTCGGAGCCGTACCGGTACGACGCCTCGTACGCGTCGCCGGTGGCCTACGAGGTGCTGGCGAAGGCGACCGGCGACGACCGCTGGGACGCCCTCGCCACCGGTTCCCGCGCCGTCACCGCGGCCGTGCTCGAGCAGTCGGACCTGCCGAGCGACTGGTCGCAGGTGCACGCCGACGGCAGCGTCGACCCGATGCCCGCCACGGGTGGTGACGACCGCGTGCTCTACGGGTACGACGCGATGCGCCTGCCGCTCCGGTACGCCGAGGCGTGCTCCACCGGTGACCGCTCGCTCGCCGGCTCGATCGCCCCGACGCTCCGCCGGCAGACGCAGTTGGCGGCGCAGCTCGACCTGGGCGGCACTGCCGTGACCGGTGACACGAACGCCCTCGCGTACGTGGCGCGGGCGGCGGCGGAGCAGGCCTCCGGGCAGTCGGCGGCGGCCACCGCGGACCTGCGTCGGGCCGACCGGACGGCCGCGACGACGCCGA
>NZ_BACZ01000564.1 GCF_000333375.1 Curtobacterium sp. B18 | reverse complement strand
CCGCCCGACCGNCCGCACCGGCCCCGGCCGAACGGCCCGCGGCGCTTGCCCCGACCGACCGCCCCGCCGCGCCTGCCCGCGCCCGCCCCCTACGCCGGAACGCCCCGCCGCGACGACACCAGGATCGCCACCCACGACACCACCCCGAGCCCGACGACCACCCACAGGATCGTCGGCACCGCCACGACGTTCGCCACCGCCGCGATGACCGCCGGCGCCAGGAACCCGGCGTACGCCGCCGCGTAGAACACCCCGGTGAGTCCGGCCAGGTCGCGCGCCCCCGCGATCCGCTGCACCTCGAGCAGGCTCGACACGAGCGCGATCCCGATGCCCAGGCCGATCACCACGTTCGCCGCGAGCCCGATCACCACGGACTGCAGCTGGATCGCCACGACGACGACCGCGATGCCCCCGGTCATGAGGGCCACCGCGACGAGCAGCCCGCGGGCGGACAGGAGCGAGGTGAGCCGGCCGGCGAGCGGCTGCACCGCGCTCGACACCCCGAGCGCAACGACGGTGGCGGCGGTCGCGAACACGAGCCCCCACTGCCCGGTCGCACCGGCGAGCTTCGTCGGCAGGTACCCGTAGCCGATCGCGGCGGAGCCGAAGATCCACGGCGCGGCGACGAGCACGACCCGGGTGAACCGGCGGTGTCCGGCGCTCGGCACGGCGAGCTGCCTCCACCACGGACCCGGCAGGCCCCCGGTGCGGCTGGTCTCGGGCGTCCGCCACACGATGACCGCGAACGGGACTGCGACGCAGATGTGCACGAGGAAGGGCAGCACCTCGGGAATCGGGCCCCACTGCGCGATGAGGCCGGCGACGAGGGCACCGGACGCCGACCCGAGGGTGAACGCCAGCGACGCGCGGCGGGCACCGGACCCGGCGTCGGCGGACGGGTCGAAGCGGCGTTGCGAGAGCTCCTTCACCCAGCTGTTGCCGACCGCCATCGCGATCCCGACGGTGATCCCGGAGCACAACCGTCCGGCCATCAGGAACCCCGCCCCGAGCGGCCCGAACGCCAGCAGGCCGCTGCCGACGACGGCCGAGACGATCCCGACGAGCATGAGCGGGCGGCGGCCGTGCCGGTCGGACAGGGACCCGGCGACGAGCAGCGCCGGCGCGAGCCCGAGCACGTACACGCCGAGGAAGACGTTCACGAGCAGCGACGAGTAGTGCGCGCGCTCCTCGTACATGAGGAGCAGCGGCGAGAACTGGTTGCCGCCCCACGAGCACACGAACACCGCTCCCCACACCGCGACCCACGGCAGGACCCGGGCCGACGGCAGCGCGACCGAACCGGTTGTGGGGATGCTCCNGGTGCCGACGCCCGCGCTCACAGCGCGCCCCGGTGCGATGCGACGTGGGCGCCGAGTACCTCGGCGTA
>NZ_BACZ01000565.1 GCF_000333375.1 Curtobacterium sp. B18 | reverse complement strand
ACGAAGCCGACCAGGACCGCTACGCGATGTACGTCGGCGGCGAACTCGTGAGCGTCCTGGACTACCGCGAGAACGGCGACGCGATCGCGTTCCCGCACACGTACACGGTGCCGAAGCACCGCGGCCACGGGTACGCCGCCGAGCTCGTCGACTTCGCGGTCGCCGACGTCGAGGCGAACTCCACCAAGCGCATCGTCCCGATGTGCTGGTTCGTCGGCAAGTGGTTCGACGACCACCCCGAGAAGGCAGACCTGCTCAGCCGCGGCGCTGCGGACTGAGCCGGACCGAAGGGCACCGCGCATGCCGACGATCACCCCGTTCCTCTGGTACGACGACCAGGCTGAGCAGGCTGCGGAGCACTACGTCGCGCTGTTCCCCGACAGCCGCATCGACAGCGTGAGCAGGACCCCGGACGGGCGGACCCTCGTGGTCGAGTTCACGCTCCTCGGCTCGCCCTACCGTGCGATGAACGGCGGTCCCGGGCACGAGCACACGGACGCGGTCTCGTTCCAGGTGGACGTCGACGACCAGCAGGAGCTCGACCGGATCTGGGACGGCCTGCTCGCCGACGGTGGCCGACCGAGCCGCTGCGGGTGGCTCTTCGACCGCTGGGGCGTGGCGTGGCAGGTGACCCCGTCGATGATGGGCGACCTTATGACCGGCTCCGGCGACCCCGCGGCGAACGCCCGCGTCTTCGAGGCCATGCTGCAGATGGAGAAGCTCGACATCGCGGCCCTGCAGGCCGCGGCGGCGGGTCGCTGAGCCGGCCCGATCCGTACCCGCCGGTATGGTGGCGGGACCGAACACCGCCGGCAGCGACCGGCACCGACAGGCTGGAGTCACGGCGATGAGCGAACCGAGGCCGGATGTCCGCAACAGCGACATCGGACGGGCCTACACGGAACTCGCCCGCATCACCCGGCGCGCGAGCATCCGGGCACGCGGCTCGGAGTCGATCCTGAGCGTCGTCGACCAGTCCCTCGTCGACTTCGTGGTGCAGCACGAGGGGTGCATGGCGATCGACATCGCCCGGTACCTGCGGCTCAACCGTTCGACGATCTCGCGGCAGCTGTCCGGGCTGCTCGCGGCCGGGCTCATCCGGACCGTCGACGGCGGCACCGGCAACGCGAAGCCCCTCGTGGCAACCGATGCCGGCCGGGCCGCACTCGACCGGTCCGTGCAGCTGCACCGTGACGCGCTCGACGAACGGCTCGCCAGCTGGTCGGACGACGACATTGCACTGCTCGCCGGGCTCCTCGAACGGCTCGGCGCCGCGGACGAGGCCGGGCTGCCGATGCCCGGCCGCCCCGCCACGTCGTGACGACCTCGTTCGTCCTGCTCTCGGACACGCATCTGCCGAAGCGCGCGAAGGACCTGCCCGCCGGGCTCTGGGCCGACATCGACGCCGCCGACCTCGTGGTGCACGCCGGCGACTGGGTCGACCTCGCGACGCTCGACGCCGTCCAGGCCCGCTCGGCCCGCTTCGAGGGGGTCCGCGGCAACAACGACGGCCCCGAGTTCGACGACCGCTTGCCGCTCGAGGCGCACTTCGCCGTCGAGGACCTCCGCTTCGCCCTGGTGCACGAGACGGGTGCCGCGACGGGCCGTGAGCGTCGCATGACGGCCGCGTACCCGGACGTCGACGTGCTCGTCTTCGGCCACTCGCACATCCCGTGGGACACGGTCGCCCCGTCGGGGCTCCGCCTGCTCAACCCGGGATCGCCCACGGACCGTCGCCGCCAGCCGGACCACACGTGGATGCGCGGCGCGGTCGACGGCCGCGACCTGACGGTCGAGCTGGTGCGGCTGCCTCCGGCGACCCGCTGACGGACGGGAGGCGCNNGTCNNCCCCNACCCGCGCCTCCCNTCCCCCCGCCCGCACGTCCGGACCCGCCTGCGGCCCTCCCCGCCGGCGGGCCGTCGCGCTCCGCGACTCGTCTCGCCCCGTCGGGGGCGTGACGTGTCGCTCAGCCCGTGACCCCGGCGTCGGCGATCGCCGTCGGCTCCGGAATAACGCCGCCTCCCTCGCGGTCGACGTGCGGAACGCGCGCGTCAGGGCGCCGCGCTCGGCGGGCGTCGCCGCGGCCGCGAGGCGTTCGACCCGTGCCGTCGCCTCCGCCGAGGCCTCGGCGAACGCTGGGTCGCCGTACGCGCCGATCCAGTCCGCGAACGGGTGGTCGGCGCCGACCGTACCGATCTGCGTGCCCACCCAGGCGTAGACGCGGAAACACGGCAGCACCGCCGCGGCGAGCACCCCGGCGGACCCGGAGTCGGCAGCGGCCTGCAGGTGCGCGAGGTAGCCGGCGCAGACCGGGTGGACGGGGTCCTCGGCGTGCGACCCGGCGAGCCGTCGGTGGTGGAGGTCGCGCGCCTCGTCGGCGCAGCCCTGGGCCGATGCCTGCCAGAACGCGGCCTCGGCCCCGGTCGTCCACGAGCCGAGCAGCGCCAGGTGCCGCTCGTACGCGCGGAGGTAGTGGACGTCCTGCGCCAGGTACGCGGCGAAGACCTCGGGGTCGAGGGTCCCCGCCCGCATGCCGACGAGGAAGTCGCACGCGATCGTCTCCTGCAGCACCCCGGCGACGTCGTCCCACCAGCGCTCGGTCCACCGCGGCTCCGGCAGCGCCGCACGGACGAGGGCACCGTGGTCGACCGGCCCGTTGCCGGTCCCGACGTCGAGGGCGTCCGCGCCGCGGAGGGCCGCGGTGAGCCAGTGCTTCGCCGTGCCGATCGCGAGCTCCCAGTCGCCGTCGCGGGCGGCCAGCGTCGCGATCGCGCTCGACAGCGAGCACCCGGTGCCGTGCGTGTTCGTGGTCCGGACCCGGGGTGCGGTGAACCGCCGGAGGACCCCGGTCGGACCGACGAGGACGTCCTCGGCGGTGTCGCCTGCGTCGTGGCCGCCCTTCGCGAGGACGAGGACGTCCCAGGCGCGGGCGATCACGAGGGCCTGGCTCTCGGGACTGTCCGGGGTCTGCGGGCCGTCCGAGCCGTCCGGCCGGTCTCGCCGCTGGTCCGGTCCGTGCAGCGTGGCCAGCTCGGCGAGCACCGCGAGTTCCGCCCGGTTCGGCGTCACGAGGTCGGCGAGACCGATGAGGGCCACCATCGCCTGCGAGGCGTCCTTGTCGAGCAACCGGTCCCCGCTTGTCGCGACCATCACGGGGTCGACCACCACGACCGGCGGGCGGTGCTCGCGGAGCCACTCGGTCACGACCCGCACGACTCGGGCAGTGCCGAGCATCCCGATCTTCACCGCGTCGATCGTGACGTCGTCCGAGACCGCGTCGAGCTGCTCCCGCAGGAACCCGACGTCCGGCACGTGCACCGAGCGCACCCCGCGCGTGTTCTGCGCGACGAGCGCGGTCACGACGCCCATGCCGTAGCCGTCGTGCGCCGCGACGGCCTTGAGGTCCGCCTGCATCCCCGCCCCACCCGTCGGGTCCGTCCCGGCGATGCTCAGCACGCGCGGGATGCGCGGGGTGCGCAGCGGTTGCGGGGTGTGCGGGGCGTGCCGGGGGCGCGCGTCTGCGGCGTTCACGCGTCCGCCCCGTGGTGCGCCCGGTCGGACGGGAGGCGCGGGTCGCCGCCGGTACGTCGGCCGTCGGCACCGGACCAGGCCGCGACGAGCGCGGCGGCGGCGGAGCCCGGGTCGGCCGCCGCGCAGATGCCGGACACGACCGCGACGCCGGCGGCCCCCGCGTCACGCAACGGTCCGACGTCGTCGAGCGTCACCCCGCCGATCGCCACGCACGGCAGGTCCGTGCCGCGTGCGAGCCGGGCGAACCCGGCGTGCCCGAGGGCCGGCGGGTGGTCGGCCTTCGTCGCTGTCGGGTGCACGACCCCGACCCCGAGCAGGTCGACGGTGCCGCGGGGGAGTGCGGCCACGGCCGCGAGGTGCTCCGGGCTGTTCGCGGTCAACCCGACGTGCGCGCCGGGACCGAGCAGGGCACGGGCCGCCGTCACCGGGACGTCCGACTGGCCGAGGTGCACCCCGGCGACGCGGTGCCCGGCGTGCCGAGCCGCGAGGGCGACGTCCAACCGGTCGTCGACCACCACCGTCGCCCGGTCACCCACTGCGTCCGCCACCGCCGCGGTCAGCGCCAGCAGGTCCCGCGCCGACGCGTGCTTGTCGCGCACCTGCACGATCCGCACTCCGCCGTGCACCGCGGCCCGGACGACCCCGAGCACGCCGAGGCCGTGCCGGTCCGACAGCACGGGGTCCGTCACGAGGTACACCCCGAACCCGCCGGCGCTCACGCGGGCACCGCCGGGGACTCGACCGTGATCCGTGCCGTGCGCACGACGTCCTCCGGCGAGAGCGACGCCAGACGGTCGAGGAACAGCGGCTGGAACGTGCCAGGCCCGCCGGCCTCCCGCGCGGCGAGCTCGGCCGCGATCGTGTGCACCGCGGTCGCGGCGACGGCGGCCGCCCCCGGATCGTCCGGCGAGACGGCCGTGAACGCGGCGACCACGGCACCGAGCGCGCACCCGCCGCCGGTGATCCGCGTGAGCAGCTCCGTGCCGTTCGCCACCCGCACCGGACCGGTGCCCGGCGCGACCAGCAGGTCGACCGGACCGGACACGGCCACCGCGGCCACGCGCCTCCCGGATCCGCTCGGGCCGGACACGGCGTCGACCGCAGCCGCTCGTGCCTCGTCGGGACCGACCGTGCTGTCGACGCCGCGGCCACCGGCGGAGGCGCCGAGCACCGCGAGCACCTCGGAGGCGTTGCCCCGCAGTACGGTCGGACCGAGCGCCAGCAGGTCGCGGGCGAGCGCCGTCCGGACCGGCAGCGACCCGACCGCGACGGGGTCGAGGACCCAGGGCGTCCCGGCGTCGACGGCCGCCGCAGCCGCCTCGAGCGATGCGGCCCTCGGCTCCGCGTGCGGGGTACCGGTGTTCACCAGCAGGGCGTCGGCGACCCGGGCGAACGGCCCGGCCTCGGACACGACGTCGACCATCGCGGCCGAGGCGCCGAGGGCGAGCAGCACGTTCGCGGTGACGTTCTGCACCACCGTGTTCGTGATGCAGTGCACCAGGGGACTCCGGGCGCGGACGGCCTCGAGGAGCGTGGCGGTCCGATCGGCCCAGTCCGGGTCGGGACCCCCGGCGGGCGGGGTGGGTACGGGCGCAGCAGTGTGCATGGACGATCCCTTCGCGAGTACGAGCTCGAGCAGGTTCGACGGGTGTGATCTCAGCCGCCGGTCGCGGCACCCCGTGTCTCGAGCGACACCGTACACGAACTGCTCCGTCGTCCCCGGTCACATGACGGGTCCCGTGTGACAGGGTTGACGGGTGCCAGACACCACGCCTCCCGGGCCCCCACCCGGCCCCCGCGATCCCGGCGACGCCTGGGCGGTCGGTCCCGACGGCACCAAGGCCTGGGGACGGTTCGGTGCGGCCGGACTCCTCGTCGACGACGGCTCCGGCCGGGTGCTCCTGCAGCACCGCGTCGAGTGGAGCCACCACGGCGGCACCTGGGGGATCCCCGGCGGAGCCCGACACCAGGGCGAGGACGCCGTGACCGGCGCGCTCCGCGAGTCCGCTGAAGAGGCCGGCGTCCCCTTCGACGGTGTCGACCTCCGGCACACCGCGGTGCTGGACCTCGGGTTCTGGACCTACACGACGGTGGTGGGGCGCGCCTCCCGTCCCTTCGAGCCGGTGATCGCGGACCGCGAGAGCCTCGAACTCGCCTGGGTGCCCGTCGCCGACGTCGAGGACCTGCCCCTGCACCCCGGGTTCGGCGCGTCCTGGCCGGCGCTCCGGGCACGGATCGAGACCACCCCGCACGTCGTGGTGGACGCCGCGAACGTCGTGGGCAGCGTGCCGGACGGCTGGTGGAAGGACCGACCCGGGGCGGCGTCGCGGCTGCTCGGGTCGGTCGAGGCGCTCGCCGCAGCGGGCGTACTCGCCGACCGGTTGGCCCTGCCGTTCGACCGGTGGTGGCCGCGGTGGACCGTCGTGCTCGAGGGCGAGGCGCGCGCCGCCGACCCGTCCGGTGCGCCTGGTGTTCCCCGTGCTGCTGGCGCTGCTGGCGCTGCTGGCGCTGCTGGTGCTGCCGATGCTCCCGCCGGCGGTGCCGGCGGTGCTGGCGCTGCTGGTGTTG
>NZ_BACZ01000566.1 GCF_000333375.1 Curtobacterium sp. B18 | reverse complement strand
AGGCGCGAGCATAGTCGGCAGATGGCGATCGACGCGCTCGAGGCCGCGGCTCTCACGTGGCGGATCACCTGCAACACGCGTGACGTCAACGGTGTGCTCGCCGCCGTCCGGGCCGGGATCGGTGTGGCGGTGTTCCCGCACTCGCTCATCCCGGCGGACCTCGTGAAGGTGTCGCAGCGGTTGTCGCTGCCGGACCTGCCGGCGGTCGACTACGTCCTCATCGCGAACCCGACGGTGCAGCGGGAGCCGATCGACGCGCTGACGAACGCGATCCTGTCCCGCGGGGTCGTCCGGGCGGTGTGACGGGCGTGGCGTCGTGCGCCCGCGTCGTCCGCCCGCGTCGTCCGCCCGGGTCGTCCGCCCGGGTCGTCCGCTCGCATCGTCCACGGGGTCGTCCGCCCGCATCGTCCACGGGGGCGTTTCGTGAGCAGGAATGGTCGGGTCGGTGACGCGAACCCGACCGTTTCTGCTCACGAAGTACGCGCGGCGGGGCGCGGGGTGCGGGGCGGGACGCGCGGCGGGGCGCGGCGGGCGGCGCGGGGCGCGGCGCGCGTCGCAGCGCGGCCAGCGCGGCCCGCTACGGCGCGAGCGTCGGGACCGTCCCCGTACCGGTGAGGTCCGGCAGCGTCACCCCGGCGATCGCCAGCACGGCGGTCGCGACCGCCCACACCAGCACGAGCGTGCCGACCCCGCCGAGCACGGCCCCGAGGAGCGCGACCGGCCGCTGCCAGGTCGCGTCCGGCCGTCGCAGCGTCAGGATCGAGAGCACGAGCGCGAGGACGCCGAGTGCCACTCCGACAGCGTGCACCGTCGCGGGGGCCGTGAACCACCACGCCGCGAGACCGAGCGTCGCGAGCCCGGCGACGGCGCCGAGGGCCGCGGCCGGAGTCGTCCCGAGACGCTCGGACGACGTGGTCCGGTCCGCGGACGTCGCGCGTCCGGTCCGTGCTGCCAGGAGGCGCGGCTCGGCCCCGCCACGGACCGTCCTGGGCGTCGTGGTCGCCGGCACCGCGGAGGGCACCGCGTCCGCGTCACTCACCGGGGTCGTGGCCGACCGGGTGCGGGTCGGCCGCGAGGACGTCCGGGTCCGCGGGGCGCGCGGCTGCTTCGTGCGGCCCCGTCCCGGGCGGTCCGCACCACGGCGCGACCGGTCGGGGTCGCGCGTCGGCAGCTCGATGAGCGGGAGTGCCTCGGTCGGCGGGAGCGCGTCACCACGGGGGCCTGAGGTCGTCGTGACCCCCGGCGTCGGCGGGGCGATCACGGCGTCGAAGGCCGGTGCCGGCGTGGGTGCTGCCGGGGAGACGGCGGCGGGGCGCTGGTGGGCGAACCGTGCCGGGGTGCGGTAGCCGATCGGTCCGGAGGGCTCCGGTTCCGACCCCTCGACGACGACGTGCTCGAGGCCGGGCACCGAGAAGCGGGGCTGTCCGACGCCGGGCACCGTCGGGCCGACCGGGGCGGCGACGGGCGCGGCACCCCCAGCACCCGCGGCACCCCCAGCACCCGCGGCTCCCGCGGCTCCGGCGGCTCCGGCGGCTCCGGCGGCACTGGCGGTACCTGCGGCTCCGGCGGCGTCGATCGGCGAGACGGGGGCCGGGCCGACCGCGGCCGCGTCGAACGGGACGGTGTGCACCGTGGGGGACGTGGGTGCCGGCGGCAGGAGGTGCTCCTCCGGCGGGAAGTCGGGCACCACGACGGCGTCGTCGTCGTCGCCGAGCGTCGGTGCCGGGGCAGCAGCGGGGAGCGTCGTGCCGGGCGCGACCGACTCCGGGACGGGGGCCGGGGCGACGGGGGCGGGGCGCGCCTCCAGGCCGTCCGTCGCGTCCTCGGGGGGAGCCGTGACCCAGTCGGGGACGGCGCGACGCGGCCGGTCCTCGTCCGGCATGCGGTGCGATGCCACTGCGGTGTTCCCTCCGTAGGCTGATCCATCGTCAGTTCTAACGGCAACGCGTGCGGCTGTCGCAGCCCCAGTTCCGGGGTCGCCGGTACGGTCGGGTGATGACCGGAATCGAACACCGTCCACTCGGGCCGTCCGGGCTCGTCGTCTCCACCGTCGGCATCGGCTGCAACAACTTCGGCCGACCGGGCACCCAGACCGAGACGCAGGAGGGCACGGACGCCGTCGTCCACGCGGCCCTCGACGCCGGCGTCACCCTCTTCGACACGGCCGACGTCTACGGCGGCCGCCCCGGACTGTCGGAGGAACTGCTCGGCCGGTCGATCGCGGGTCGCCGTGACGAGGTCGTCCTCGCGACGAAGTTCGGCATGGACATGCGGGGCGCCAACGGACCGGACTGGGGCGTGCGCGGCTCGCGGCGCTACGTGCGGCTCGCCGTCGAGTCGTCCCTGCGGCGCCTCGGCACGGACTGGATCGACCTGTACCAGATGCACGGTCCCGACAGCGTGACGCCGATCGAGGAGACCCTGTCGGTGCTCGACGACCTCGTCCGCGAGGGCAAGATCCGCTACGTCGGCCACTCGAACTTCGCCGGGTGGCAGATCGCCGAGGCCGAACTGACCGCGTCGATCGCCGGCACCACGGCGTTCGTCTCCGCGCAGAACGAGTACAGCCCGCTCGCCCGGGGCGTCGAGGAGGAGGTGCTGCCGGCGGTCCGGGCGTACGCGCTCGGGTTCCTGCCGTACTTCCCGCTCTACAACGGCCTGCTGACGGGCAAGTACACGCGGTCCGGCGGGCCCTCGGACGGACGTCTCACCCGGGCGAAGCCGCAGCTGCTGCAGGACGCGCCGTGGGAGATCGTCGAGGCGTTCCAGCGGTTCTCGGACGAGCGCGGGGTCACGATGCTGCAGGCGACCTTCGCGTGGTTGCTCGCACAGCCGGGGTTGTCGAGCGTCATCGCCGGGGCGACGAAGCCGGAGCAGATCCGGCTGAACGCCGAGGCCGGGAGCGCGTGGGAGCCGTCCGAGGACGACCTCGCCGAGATGACGCTCGTGTTCGACGGCGCCTGACCGGCCGCGCGCCGGTGGCGCCGCCGGCGCGCCGGCCACGGCCGCGCGCCGGTGGGCGTCCTCACGCGCTGGCCGACAATTCACGGGCGGACCGTCGCGTGCGGTGTCGCTCAGCGCGTGAGGACGGTCGTCCTGCGGGACGGGAGGCGCGGTGNGNGNNNGCNNCGCGCCTCCCGTCGTGCAGGCGGTCGCGACCTACATGTCGCGGTAGCGCTTCGCGGACGCGAGTGCCTCGCGCAGCTCGGCAGCGGTCAGCCGCGGGCCGTACCCGGGGGTGTCCCGCTGGATGCGCCAGCCCTCGGGGAGCGGCCCCGCGTCGACCACGTCGAACCCGAACTGGTCGATGAGGTCGGTCACGACGCGCTTGGCCTCGGCGTCGTCCCCGGCCACCACGAGTGCGCGGCGGTCCGGCGTGCCGGCGGGCGAGGCGTGCCCGGTGAGGTCCGCGGCGCCGATGTGGTTGAACGCCTTCACGACCCGGGCGCCGGTCAGGTGGTCCTGCAGGAGCTCGGCCGTCGTGGTCGTCTCGTCGTCGAGCGCCGCGATCTGCCCGTCACGCCCGGGGTAGTAGTTGTTCGTGTCGATCACGACCTTGCCCACGAGGGGCTCGACCGGGATGCTCTCGATCGCGCCGAGCGGGACCGTCACCACGACGACCTCGCCCGCGGCCGCCGCCTCGTCACGCGTCGCCGCGCGGGCGCCGTCGCCGAGCTCCGCGACGAGGTCCGCCAGGGTCTCGGGCCGC
>NZ_BACZ01000567.1 GCF_000333375.1 Curtobacterium sp. B18 | reverse complement strand
CTCCCGTCCGACGGATCAGCGGTGGCCGACGATCGACGGCACCGGCATGTGGTGCCGCATCCGCACCGCGAGGTGCAGCCCGCCCCGGCGGGCGAGGACGAGGCCGACGACGGCCGCGGCCGCGGCCGGGACGCCTCCGGCGACGACCATCCCGACGTGGGCGCCGAAGTGGTCCACCACCTGCCCCATGAGCGGGCCACCGATCGCCTGTCCGCCGAGCAGCACGAGGACGTAGAGCGACATCACGCGACCGCGGATCGCGACGTTCGAGGACAACTGCACGAGCGAGTTCGACGCCGTCTGGAAGAGCAGCTGGGACATGCCGACGGCGACGAGGGCGACGGTGAACGGCGCGATCGCGGGGATCGAGCCGGAGACCACGAGCAGGATCCCGGTCCAGAAGACCCCACCGACGATCGTGCGGAGCCGGACCGTGGCGCGGCGGGTCGAGAGCAGCGCGCCGGCCAGGGCACCGATCGCGACCGCGGAGTTGAAGACGCCGTAGCCGCCGGCGCCGACGTCGTAGACCTCGGACGCGAAGGCCGACAGCAGCACCGGCATCGTCAGCGCGAAGACCGAGAAGAACGCCACGAGGATGACCGGCACGATGATGGTCGGCTTCCGGACGGCGTAGCGGAGACCCTCGACGAGCTGCCCCTTCCCGCGGGGTGCCGGGGGCGTGCGGTGGAGCTCCGAGACCTTCAGGAACCCGAGCGTCACCACCACGGCCACGCAGGCGATCGCGTTGACCCCGAACGACCACCCCGCGCCGACGGCCACGAGCAGCGCGCCCGAGAGCGCCGGGCCGATCATGCCGCCGAGCTGGAACACCGACGAGTTGACGCTGATCGCGTTCCGCAGGTGCTCGTGGCCGACGATCTCGGTGACGAACACCTGCCGGGCCGGGTTGTCGATGACGGTCACCATGCCGACGAGGAACGCGATCGCCCAGATGTGCCACGCCTGCACGACGCCGGTCAGCGTGAGGACGGCGAGCAGTGCGGACAGGACCGCGAACGAGCCCTGCGTGATCATCATCAGCGCGCGCTTCGAGAACCGGTCGACGAGGACCCCGCCGAGCAGCCCGAACAGCAGCATCGGCGCGAACTGGCACGCGACCGTGATGCCGACCTGCGCGACCGAGCCGGTGAGCTGCAGCACGAGCCAGTCCTGCGCGATGCGCTGCATCCACCCGGCGGTCATCGCGACCAGGTTGGTGGCGGTGAACAGTCGGAAGTTCGGCACCGACAGGGCGATGAGGGTGTGGCGCCACGGCGGTCGGGTCGCCTGGATCGGCAGCGGTTCGGTGGGCGGGGGGAGGGTCGTCGGTGACGCGCTCACGGTGGGGGATCTCCGGACGTCGGCTGCGGAACTGGTACCCCAACGAAACTACGTGGTGCGGCGTCATTCGATACCCCTATGGTGGCTATCACTCCATTGCGATGTCGAATGAGGTTGCCGTGCTCGATCCGGTTCTGCTGCAGACGTTCCTCGCGGTCGCCGAGACCGGGAGCTTCACCCAGGCCGGTGCGCGGCTGGGCATCAGCCAGCCCACGGTGTCCCAGCACGTGCGTCGACTCGAGACGGCGGTCTCCCGCACGCTCGTGGCGCGGGACACCCGGGGCGTGGCGCTCACCGACAACGGGGACGCGATGGCCGGGTTCGCGCGGACGATCCTCGCGGCGCACGCCACCGCGGACGCCTACTTCTCCGGGGCGGCGACCCGCGGGCGACTCCGGTTCGGTGCGGCGGACGACCTCGCGATCACCCAGCTACCGCGGATCCTGCGGGACTTCCGGCGGCTGCACCCGCAGGTGAACCTCGAGCTGACAGTGAACCAGTCGTCCCCGCTCCTGCGCCGGGTGCACGCGGGCCAGCTCGACCTGGTGTTCATCAAGCAGACCGCGGGGGAGTCCGCCGAGGGAACCCGCGTCGCCACCGACCAGATGGTCTGTATGGCGCAGGACGGCATCGCGCTCGAGCCCGGGGAACGGTGCCGCTCATCGCGTA
>NZ_BACZ01000568.1:0-4446 GCF_000333375.1 Curtobacterium sp. B18 | reverse complement strand
GNACCTCCCGTCCCCTGGTGGGTGCGCTGGGTCAGACGCCCGCGGTCGAGCGGATCCAGCTGGCGGACTGGGTGAGGACGGCGTAGTTCGAGCCGGCGTGGGTGTTCGCGCCGGGGTCGGCCACGTCGCCGGTGGAGCAGACGCCGACGACCTTGCCGTTCACGACGAGCGCGCCGCCGGAGTCGCCGTGGTTCGAGGCGCCGGTGACGCCCGTGACGTGCTGCGCCCGGCCGCCGTACGCGTCCGTCGAGCTCCCCGTGAGGTTCACCGTCGCCTGGTAGAGCCCCGTCGTCGGGACGCTGTTCGCGCGGTTGCCGTAGCCGAGGATCGTGCCGGTGCCGGAGCTCTTGGTGGTGTACGCGAGGTCGAGCTGCGCGTAGGACGACAGCGTCTTCGGCGTGCTCAGGTGGACGAGCGCGATGTCGCCGGACGGCGCGGAGTAGAGCCGGTCCGCCGCGGTCGCGGTGCCCCGGTTCGTCGTGCTGTTCGAGTGGTAGACGTTCATCGCGGTGGTGCCGTCGACGCAGTGCTCGGCGGTGAGCACCCACGAGGCGTTGAGCTGCTCGCCGGTGCACCCGTAGGTGCCGGTGCCGCCCTGCTGGAAGACGAGCTGCACCTCCCACGGGGTGCTCGGTGCCTGCTCGCCGCCGATGACCTGCGGCGAGACGGTGGCGGCGTTCGCCGCGGTCGCGCCGAGGCCGCCGCCGAGGAGGGTGATGGCCGCCGTGGCGGCGAGGGCGAGGGCCCTCAGGTTCTGTCGCTGCTTCATGGCCCGATCGTGCTCGCCCCCTGTTCGGGGGTCAAGTCCGCGTTGCAGGGGACAACAACGTCACCCTGTGGACAACTCCGTCGGCGTCGGTGGGGTGTCCTAGCGTCGTCGTCATGACAGGGGACGGGAACACGACGGGCCGCGGGCGGCGCCGGGCCGGAGCGGTGGTCTGGCCGATCGTCGTCGCGACGGCGCCCACCGCCGCCTTCCAGCTGCCGAACCTCGTCGCGGCACCGGGGGTGCGGGTCTCGCTCGTCGTGTTCGGGCTGGTGGTGCTGGCGGCCGCGGTCGTCGTGCAGGTCGTCCGTGCCCGTCGGGCCGAGGCCTCGGTGACGGCCGCGGCGGCCGTGGCGCGGTCGACCGAGCTCGAGCAGGGCACCGCCGTCCGGTACGCGTTCGGCCAGCTCGCTTCCCGACTCGCCCGCTTCGCCGAGGTCCGGCGGCGGGACCGCTGGCAGGAGCTGCCGGCCTTCGCCGACCGGGTCGCGGTGGCGCTGGCCTTCTACCTGCTCCCCGGCGTGCCCGACGTCCGGGCGAACGTCTACCAGCTCTCCGAGGACCTGCACGCGCTCGAACCGATCGGGCACGGGGGAGCGGACGACACGGCCGGCGTCTTCCGTGCCGGCACCCCGTACGGCGACCGCAACCTCGACTGGGTGTTGGTCGGCGGTGGACCGCGGGTCGTCGGTGACCGTGCCGCCGACGTCGACGCCGACGACGACCTGCCGGGGTTCGAGCCGCGCTACCGCTCGTACGTCTCGGTCGTGATCCGGTCCGAGGAGTACTCGTTCGGCATGCTCACCGTGGACTCGCCGGCCCCGGACGCGTTCACCGACCTCGACGCCAAGTACGTCGCGCTGATGGCCTCGTTCATGGCCATCGCGTTCTCGCTCGCGACCCCGTTCCCGGACCGCGACCGCAACCCCAGGAAAGGCCCGTGATGCGCACGCGATTTGTCGGACGCTCGACGTACGATCCCCACATGACCATCGTGACCCCCGAACCGAAGCCCTTCGGTCGGTCCCGGGTGTACACCCCGAACTGGACCGACGACACGACCGACGCCGACTACGAAGACCTCGAGGTCATCGCCGCGAACATCGAGCGCGAGCGGGTCGCCGCCCGCCGCCGGTTCGAGGCGCGCCTCGCCGCCGCGCTCGCCCGCTGATCCGGCCTCGCGGCGCCGACCACCGAAGCGCTGCGTCCGCCCGGCCCGGGCGGACGCAGCGCTTCGTCACTCCGCGCTGACGTCGATGAGCACCTTGCCGACGGTGTCCTGCTCGACGGCGTCGTGCGCCGCCGCCGTGTCCTCGAGCGAGAACCGCACGAGCGGCAGACCCGCGGCCTCGCCGACCGGCAGCACCCCGTCGCGGAGCGCCGCGGTGACGTCCTCGGCCGCCGCCGTCAGCGCCTCGTCGCCGATCGTGTACAGCAGCAGGAACTGGTACCGGGCGTTGATGCTCATGTTCGGCCGGATCGGCAGCGTCGCCTCGTCGCCGCCGTTGTTCGCGTAGATCGAGACCAGGCCGTGGTTCGCCAGCACCTCGGCGACCAGCGCGGCGTTCTGCGGGATCGACACCTCGACGACGATGTCGACGCCGTCCGGGGCGATCGCACGGATCTGCGCCGAGGCGTCCTCGTCGCGGTAGTTCACCGTGTGGTGCGCGCCGGCCGCGGTGGCGAGGGCGGCCTTGGCGTCCGAGCTGATCGTCGTGACCACCGTCGCACCGGCCCACCGCGCGAGCTGGATCGCCGCGTGCCCGACGGCCCCGGCGCCGCCCGCGACGAGGACGGTCTTCCCGTTGAGCGCCCCCGGTGCGAGGCGGTCCGGGCCGTGCTCGTGCGTGGTGAGTGCGCGGTGCGCGGTCATCGCCGGGACGCCGAGCGAGGCGCCGATGTCGAAGCCGGTGCCCTCCGGCAGGCGGACGGCGCGGGCGGCGGGCACCACGGTGTACTCCTGTGCCGTACCGGTCGGACGGCTCGCCGCGGCCATGTACAGCCAGACGTGGTCGCCGACCGACAGTCCGTCGACACCGTCACCGACCGCGTCGACGACCCCGGCGCCGTCCTGGTTCGGCGTGATCTCGGGGAACGGCAGGTCGTCGCCGTACGTGCCGCCTTGTCGTGCCTTCCAGTCGGTCGGGTTGACCCCGGAGACGACCACGCGGACTCGGACCTCGCCGGGGCCGGGCGTCGGCACCGGCCGCTCCTCGAGGGTCAGGACGGACGAGTCACCGGGCTTCGTGTAGACGACAGATCGCATGCCCCCAGGCAACCACCGACGTGCCGCCGAGATTCCGCGGACGGTCAGCGAACCCGCGCGTCGTACTCCTCGCGCGAGACCGCGACGGCCTCCATGTGCGACGTCGCCCAGTCCTCGAGCGGCTTCAGCACCTCGCGCAGGGAACGCCCACGATCGGTCAGCTCGTACTCGACGTGCGGGGGGATCTCGGGGAAGACGGTCCGCGTGACGAGTCCGTCGCGTTCGAGTGCCCGCAGGGTCTGCGTGAGCATCTTCTGCGAGACGCCCTGCACGCGTGCCGCGATCGCCGAGTACCGTGCGGGCCCGTCGGCCAGGGTGCCGATCGTCAGGACGCTCCACCGGTCCCCGATGCGGTCGAGCAGCTGTCGCGAGGGACATTCGGCGGCGTAGGGGCTGTACTCGAGCGCTGACATGGTGTCCTCCGTTACGCACTGTGAGGTGCCTACTTACTCAAAGAGAGTAACGCTTGTACGGTGAGTGTAAACGATCCACGAAAGGACTGCTCCATGACCAGCATCGTCGTCTTCGGTGGCACCGGCTACGCCGGCTCCGCCATCACCCGCGAGGCCCTCTCCCGCGGCATCGCCGTCACCGCCGTCGCCCGCGACACCTCCAAGCTCGAGCCGGCCGAGGGCCTGACCCTCGCGCAGGGCGACGCCTTCGACACCGACTTCGTCGCCGAGGTCACGAAGGGCACCGACGTCGTCGTCGTGTCGCTGCACGCGGTCCAGGCCGACGGCAGCGAGCTCAAGGACCGGTTCCAGCCGTTCGTCGACGCCGCCGCTGCCGCCGGAGCGCGCCTCGGCATCGTCGGTGGCGCCGGTTCGCTGCTCGTCGCCGAGGGCGGTCCGGCCCTGTTCGACACCGCTGACTTCCCGGACGCGTTCAAGGGTGAGGCGAAGAGCCACGCGGCGATCCTCGAGGCACTCCGCGCATCCGACACCGAGGTCGACTGGTTCTACGTCAGCCCGGCGGCGGCCTTCGGCGGCTACAACCCCGGCGAGCGTCGCGGCACCTACCGCACCACCGACGAGGTCCTGCTCACCGACGCCGACGGCAACTCGGACATCTCCGGCGAGGACTACGCGATCGCCTTCGTCGACGAGATCGTGACGCCGGCACACCACCAGGCGCGCTTCGGGGTCGCCTACTAGGCGGTTCGCTTCGCCTCCGCACAACGGAAGTCACCCGGAACCGCGCCATCGCGCGGTTCCGGGTGACGTTGCTTGTGCGGCGGCGGGGCGGCGGGGCCACGGCGCGGCGGAGCACGCAGCGGCGCGGCCCCGACCGCGACGTGCGTGCGGCCGGCAGCGCGCTCGGTGCGGAACCACGGAACCGACATGGAACCAGGCGGCCCGCCTGGTTCCACGTCGGTTTCGTGGTTCGACGCCACAACGCGGCGACGGGGCAACGC
>NZ_BACZ01000569.1 GCF_000333375.1 Curtobacterium sp. B18 | reverse complement strand
GGCGAGGTCGACCACCTCGATCTGGTCGGCCGCACGCACCACGGCGTCCGGGACGGTCTCGCGTTGCACGGTGCCCGTGATCTCGCGCACGACGTCGCCGAGGGACTGCATGTGCTGAGGTGCCGTCGGTCGCGTCGATCGCGGTGACGGCGAGGGGCTTCGGCGGCCACTCGGTCGACGGCAGGGTCTCGGCGAAGGTCGCAGCGCGCTGGTCGTCGGTCTGGCCGGTCGTCGTGCGCTGGGCGAGCCGGCCGAGCCGGGCACGGGCGTCCTGGTCGGAGGTGGCGCCGTCGAGCACGGCGCCGATCCGCTGCTGGAAGTCGTCGCCGTCGATCGGGACGGGCTCCTCGTAGGTCGTCGGGACGGCGGCGTGCTGCTGGTCGTACGCCTGCTGGACGGCGCCGGCGCGGACGAAGGTCCCGACGACGCTGCCCGCGCTCGACCCGACGACGAGGTCCGCTGCGTCGAGGTCCACCCCGGCGTCCTGCAGGGCCGACAGCACCCCGAGTTCCCACGCGATGCCGGCGACGCCACCACCGCCGAGGACGAGTGCTCTGGTTCCGGGCGCTGGTGTGGTGACGTCGGTCATGCGTCCTGCTTACCAGGTGCGGACGACGCGGAGGACCGCGCGACGCGACCTGTGGAGAGCGACCGGGCGCGGCACCGGTCGTGCGCACGGGCGGACGGGA
>NZ_BACZ01000570.1 GCF_000333375.1 Curtobacterium sp. B18 | reverse complement strand
CCTGCTCGCCGTCGACCGGATCGGTCTCGACGGACCGATCCCGTTCGCCGGGCTCATGGTGTGGGCGGCGCTCGCCGGGGTCGTCATCCCGTGCGCCGTGCTCCTCGTGGTGTTCCGCGGCAAGCTCTTCGGCCGGTACACGCCGGTCGCGGTGCGCGGTGCCGCCGACCCGGTGTTCTTCTGGTCGGCCTCGGCGGTGCTCGTCGCGCTCGTCGTCGCACTGACCGCGGGCGTGACCGTCTGGATCGCCGCCGTGGTCGCTGCGGTGGTGCTCGTCGTCGTCGCCGCCTTCCGCGCGCCGTCGGAGCTCCGGATCTCCCGCGTGCCGTGGTCCACCCTGCTGTTCGCCGCGGGGCTCTTCGTCGTCGTCGAGACCCTGCACACCACCGGGCTCACGGACCCGATCGTGGACGCGCTGCCCGGAGGCACCGGGACGGGTCCGCTCCTGGCACTCGGCGGTGCCGGCGCGGTGGCGGCGAACGCGATCGACAACCTGCCCGCCTACCTCGTGCTCGAGCCCGCGGCCGGGCACGAGGCCCTGCGGTACGCGGCACTCCTCGTCGGCGTGAACGCCGGCTGCCTCATCACGCCGTGGGCATCGCTCGCGACGCTGCTGTGGCACGCCCGGCTGTCGTCCGAGGGCGTCCACCTGTCGTGGGGGCGCTACATGGCGCTCGGGTGCATCGTGGCACCGCTCACGGTCGTGGCCGGGGTGCTCGCGCTGCGGCTCTGACCCGGCCGGGGCGCTACAGCCAGTCCTTCGTCTTGAACACGCGGTACAGCGTCAGCGACGAGGCGATGATGAGTCCGAGGGAGAAGTAGAGGCCGCTCCACTGGCCCATCCCCGGGAACTTCAGGTTCTGGCCGAAGAACCCCGTGATGGCCGTCGGGATCGCGATGATCGCCGCCCAGCTCGTCACCTTCTTCATCACCGTGTTCTGCCGGTTCGACGCCAGGTTGAGGTTCGTGTCGAGGACGCTCGACACCGCGTCGCGGAGCTGGTCGACGGAGTCCGTGATCGACACGAGGTGGTCCTCGACGTCGCGGAAGTAGGGGCGGATGCCGTTCGAGATGGTCTCGGCGTCGCCGTGCAGCAGCGAGGCGACGCTGTCCCGGGTCGGGACCACCTGGCGCCGCAGGACGCCGAGGGCCTTCCGGAGCCGGAACGACCGCCGCTGGATCTGCTGCTCGCGGGGCGTGCCGTGCTCGAAGAGGTCCTCCTCGAGCTCGTCGATCCGCCGCTCGATGTCCTCGACCGCACTCGTGGCGTGGTCGGTCACCGCGTCGAGCAGTCCCCACACCAACCACGGGACACCGTGGTCGGCGAGGTCCGTGGTCGCCTCGAGCCGGCGTTCGACGGACCCGGTGTCGACGTCGGCGCCGTGGATCGTGACGAGGGCGTGTGCGGTGACGAACGCCTTCACCTCGTGGACGGTGAGGTCCCCGGCGTGGTCGAGACCGTCCACGTCGTAGACGACCAGGAAGAGGCTGTCGCGGTAGCGGTCGAGCTTCGGTCGTTGGCCGCGTTCGACGGCGTCCTCGACCGCGAGCGCGTGGATGCCGAGCTCGGCCTCGACGTGCTCGAGGTCGGTCGGGTCCGGGTCGGTGTAGTCGACCCAGACGAACGTGCCGTCCTCGGCGATGAGGTCGGAGATCCGGTCGACCGGGAAGTCGCGTTCCGCCGCCGTGCCGTTCCGCCACGCCCGTGTCATGACCATGCCCCGAGCCTACTGAGCCGCGGGCTCCGGAACCCCAGGGCCGGCCGTGCGCGAGCTGCCCGTCCCGGCGGAGCCGCCACAGCGCCTCGGAATCCGCCGATCCGCCGTGAATCCGCTGTCGGCACGCTGGTAGCTTCGGCACCGAACCCGGCGATCGTGCCGGGCGGAACGGAGATCCCAGCACCCCATGGCAGCACCCCGCACCGACCAGACCCGCTACGCGTTCGTCGTCGCCTCGAACCGCCTGCCGGTGGACCGCGTCGTCGACGAGGACGGCAACGAGGGCTGGCGGCACTCGCCCGGCGGTCTCGTCACGGCGCTCGAGCCGGTGATGCGCGCGAACGACGGTGCCTGGGTCGGCTGGGTGGGTCAGCCCGACGTCGAGGTCGCCCCGTTCGACAACGAGGGCATCCACATCGTGCCCGTCCCCCTGAGCAACGACGACGTCGAGGAGTACTACGAGGGGTTCAGCAACGACACCCTCTGGCCGCTCTACCACGACGTCATCGAGCACCCGAGCTACCACCGCGACTGGTGGAACGCCTACAAGCGCGTGAACCAGCGGTTCGCCGAGCAGATCGCCGAGATCGTGGAGCAGGACGGCATCGTCTGGGTGCAGGACTACCAGCTGCAGCTCGTCCCGGCGCTCCTCCGTGCGATGCGACCCGACCTGACGATCGGGTTCTTCAACCACATCCCGTTCCCGCCGGTCGGCATCTACGCCCAGCTCCCGTGGCGCGCGCAGATCCTCGACGGACTGCTCGGTGCGGACGTCATCGGGTTCCAGCGGCACGACGACGCGAGCGACTTCCTCCGCGCGGTCCGGCACATCAAGGGCTACACGACCAAGGGGCAGACGATCGACGTCCCGGTCGACGACCCGGACGCCCCGCGCAGCCGCAAGGGCATCACCGTGCGGCACGTCGAGGCCCGGCACTTCCCGATCTCGATCGACGCCGCCGGCTTCGAGGAGATCGCGCACCGCCCCGAGGTCCAGGAGCGCGCCCGCGAGATCCGCGCGAGCCTCGGCAACCCGAAGACGGTCCTGCTCGGCGTCGACCGGCTGGACTACACGAAGGGCATCCGGCACCGCATCAAGGCCTTCGGCGAACTCGTCGAGGACGGCCGGATCCGGGTCGAGGACGCGACGCTCGTGCAGGTCGCCAGCCCGAGCCGCGAGCGTGTCGACACGTACGCGACGCTCCGCGACGAGATCGAGCTCACGGTCGGCCGGATCAACGGCGACCTCGGCGTGATCGGACACCAGCCGATCGCGTACCTGCACCACGGCTACCCGCGCGAGGAGATGGTGGCGCTCTACCTCGCCGCCGACATCATGCTCGTGACGGCCCTCCGGGACGGCATGAACCTCGTCGCGAAGGAGTACGTCGCGGCCCGGTTCGACAACGACGGCGTCCTCATCCTGTCCGAGTTCGCCGGTGCCGCCGACGAGCTGAAGCAGGCCGTCATCGTCAACCCGCACGACATCGGTGCGCTGAAGGACTCGATCCAGCGCGCCATCGAGATGCCGAGGCGTGAGCGGTCCACCCGCATGCGCGCGCTCCGGAAGCGCGTCCGCGACAACGACGTGGCGCGCTGGTCGCGCTCGTTCCTCGAGGCCCTGGACCGGCACGCGCCGAAGAACGCCCAGATCGACCCCTCCGCGGCCGACCCGAAGGACCAGCACCGCGAGGCGCAGACGGACAACATGTCGATCTTCGACCAGGACGCGCAGACCGCGCGTGCGGCCGAGGACACCCGGGAGGCGCGGGATGCCTGAGACGACGACCGACCAGACCGCGATCGACCGGGCCCTCGAGACGCTCGCGGCTGCGCCGCGACTCATCGTCGCCCTCGACTTCGACGGCACGCTCGCGCCGTTCGCCGACGACCCGTCCCAGGTCGGCGCGCTGCCGGGCTCGTGGGCCGCGGTCCTCACCCTGCACCGCGCGAAGGACACCGAGGTCGTCCTCGTCTCGGGCCGCCCGCTCGGCAGCCTCGTGGCGGTCACGCACGCACCCGAGGACATGGCACTCGTCGGCTCGCACGGCGTCGAGTGGCGCGTGGACGGGCACGACGAGGCCGCGCTGACGGCCGACGAGCAGGCCCGCGTCGCTCGGATCGGTGCCGCGCTCGACGCCGTCGGGGAGCGGTTCCCGGGCGTCGTCATCGAGCACAAGCCCGCCGGTCACGGTGTGCACACACGCCGGGTCAGCGCCGAGGTCGCCGCCGAGGCGGACCAGGCCGCGAGCGCAGCGGCGCACGACGCCGACCCCGAGGTCCTCGAGCGCGGGGGCAAGGACATCCTCGAGTTCGCCGTCCGGCACGTCACGAAGGGCGACGCGATCGCCCGCCTGCGCGACCTGCACGGCGCCGACGCGGTGTTCTTCGCCGGCGACGACGTCACCGACGAGGACGCCTTCCGCGTGCTCGGTGACGGCGACGTGGGCGTCAAGGTGGGGGAGGGCGACACGCTCGCCGGCTACCGCGTGGCCGACCCGACCGCCCTGACCGCCGTCCTGAAGCAGCTCGCCCGGGCGCGCGCGACGCGACCGGCCTGACGGACCCGACCCGCGCCTCCCGGCCCGCCAAGGCCCGACCGCATGCGAACGCATGTTGTTGTCCGCCTGGTATCCCAACTGCGCCTAGACTCACCCCATGCCTGACATCGACGTGAAGCCCCGCAGCCGGGTCGTCACCGACGGGATCGAAGCAACCACCTCGCGTGGCATGCTGCGGGCCGTCGGCATGGGCGACGAGGACTGGGAGAAGCCGCAGATCGGGATCGCGTCCTCCTGGAACGAGATCACCCCCTGCAACCTCTCCCTCGACCGCCTCGCGCAGGGCGCCAAGGAAGGCGTCCACTCCGGCGGCGGGTACCCGCTCCAGTTCGGGACCATCTCCGTCTCCGACGGGATCTCGATGGGCCACGAGGGCATGCACTTCTCCCTCGTCTCGCGCGAGGTCATCGCCGACAGCGTCGAGACGGTCGTCAACGCCGAGCGCCTGGACGGCACCGTCCTGCTCGCCGGCTGCGACAAGTCCCTGCCCGGGATGCTCATGGCCGCGGCGCGACTCGACCTCGCGAGCGTCTTCCTCTACGCCGGCTCGGTCATGCCCGGGTACGTCAAGCAGGCCGACGGCACGATGAAGGAAGTCACGATCATCGACTCCTTCGAGGGTGTCGGCGCCTGCAAGGCGGGCACGATGAGCGAAGAGGAGCTCAAGAAGATCGAGTGCGCCATCGTCCCGGGCGAGGGCGCCTGCGGTGGCATGTACACCGCGAACACCATGGCGTCGGTCGCCGAGGCCCTCGGCATGTCGCTGCCCGGTTCGGCGGCGCCGCCCAGCGCGGACCGTCGTCGTGACTACTACGCGCACCGCTCCGGCGAAGCCGTGGTGAACATGCTCCGGCACGGCATCACCGCGCGCCAGATCCTGACGAAGGAGGCGTTCGAGAACGCCATCGCCGTCGCCATGGCGCTCGGAGGCTCCACGAACGTCGTCCTCCACCTCCTGGCGATCGCGCACGAGGCCGAGGTCGAGCTGTCCCTCGACGACTTCAACCGCATCGGCTCGAAGGTCCCGCACCTGGCGGACATGAAGCCGTTCGGCAAGTACGTCATGGTCGACGTGGACCGCAACGGCGGCATCCCGGTGATCATGAAGGCACTGCTCGACGCGGGTCTGCTGCACGGCGACGTCATGACCGTCACGGGCAAGACCCTCGCCGAGAACCTCGCCGAGATCGATCCGCCGGCGCTCGACGGCGAGGTCTTCCGCACGCTCGACAACCCGATCCACGCCACCGGCGGCCTGACGATCCTGCAGGGCTCGTTCGCCCCCGAGGGCGCGGTCGTGAAGACGGCCGGGTTCGACGCCGAGGTCTTCGAGGGCCCGGCACGGGTGTTCGACCGCGAGCGCGCCGCCATGGACGCCCTCACCGAGGGGCAGATCCGGAAGGGCGACGTCGTCGTCATCCGGTACGAGGGCCCCAAGGGCGGACCCGGCATGCGCGAGATGCTCGCCATCACCGCGGCCATCAAGGGCGCTGGACTCGGCAAGGATGTACTACTGTTGACGGACGGACGATTCTCAGGCGGCACAACCGGCCTGTGCATCGGCCACATCGCACCGGAAGCGGTGGACGCAGGTCCAGTCGCATTCGTGCGCGATGGCGACCGCATCCGTGTCGACATCGCGGCTCGCTCGCTCGACCTACTGGTCGACGACGCCGAGCTGGAAGCCCGCCGAGCAGGCTGGGCCCCGCTGCCCCCGCGCTACACCCGCGGAGTCCTCGCGAAGTTCGCGAAGCTCGTCCAGTCCGCCGCCAAGGGCGCGGTCACGGGCTAGCGTCGACACACGCACCATCGCCACCTCTCCAGGCAAGGAACACCTCATGCCCACGGAAGCCACTCCGCTGTCCGCGGCCGCCGGTGCACGCCGGACGCCGGAGATCCTGACCGGCTCGGGAGCCGTCCTCCGGACGCTCGAGCACCTCGGGATCACCGACGTCTTCGGCCTGCCGGGCGGTGCCATCATCCCGTTCTACGACGAGCTGATGGCGTCCACGACGATCCGCCACGTCCTCGTCCGGCACGAACAGGGCGCCGGCCACGCCGCCGAGGGCTACGCCTCGGCGTCCGGCAAGGTCGGGGTCGCCATCGCGACCTCGGGCCCCGGCGCGACGAACCTCGTCACCGCGATCGCCGACGCCTACATGGACTCGGTGCCGTTCATCGCGATCACCGGCCAGGTGTTCTCGACGCTCATGGGCACCGACGCCTTCCAGGAAGCCGACATCGTCGGCATCACGATGCCGATCACGAAGCACTCGTTCCTCGTGACCGACCCGGCCGACGTGCCGGCGACCCTCGCCGCGGCGCACCTCATCGCGACGACCGGGCGCCCCGGCCCCGTCCTCGTCGACATCACGAAGGACGCCCAGCAGAAGTCGGCACCGTACGTCTGGCCGCCCAAGATCGACCTGCCCGGCTACCGTCCGGTGACCAAGGCGCACGGCAAGCAGATCGCCGCGGCCGCCCAGCTCCTGGCCGAGGCCGAGCGCCCGGTGCTGTACGTCGGCGGCGGGGTCGTCCGCTCCGGCGCGACGGCTGAGCTGCTCCGCTTCGCCGAGGCCACCGGTGCGCCGGTCGTCACGACGCTGATGGCCCGTGGCGCGTTCCCGGACTCGCACCCGCAGCACCTCGGCATGCCCGGCATGCACGGCACCGTCCCCGCGGTGCTCGGGCTGCAGGACAGCGACCTGATCATCGCGCTCGGCGCCCGGTTCGACGACCGCGTGACCGGCAAGGCCGACGAGTTCGCGCCGAACGCCAAGGTCGTGCACGTCGACATCGACCCGGCCGAGATCTCCAAGATCCGTTTCGCCGACGTCCCGATCGTGGGCGATGCGCGCGAGGTCCTGGTCGACCTGCTCGACGCCTGGAACGGCGTGCCGGCGGACGAGCGTGCCTCCACCGCCGACTGGTGGACGAAGCTCGACCAGCTGCGCACCGACTTCCCGCTCGGCTACGCGGAACCGACCGACGGGCTCCTCGCACCGCAGGCGATCATCCGCCGCATCGGCGAGCTCTCCGGCCCCGAGGCCGTGTACGCCTCCGGTGTCGGTCAGCACCAGATGTGGTCGGCGCAGTTCATCAAGTACGAGCGGCCGAACGCCTGGCTGAACTCCGGCGGCGCCGGCACGATGGGCTACTCCGTCCCCGCGGCGATGGGCGCGAAGGTCGCCCAGCCCGACCGCGTGGTCTGGGCGATCGACGGCGACGGCTGCTTCCAGATGACGAACCAGGAGCTCGCGACCTGCGTCATCAACGACATCCCGATCAAGGTCGCGGTGATCAACAACTCGTCGCTCGGCATGGTGCGGCAGTGGCAGACGCTGTTCTACGACGGACGGCACTCGTTCACCGACCTGCAGACCGGACACGGCACCCGCCGGGTCCCGGACTTCGTGAAGCTCGCCGACGCCTACGGTGCCCTCGGCATCCGCGTCGAGAAGCCGGAGGAGGTCGACGCCGCCATCCAGCTCGCGCTCGAGACGAACGACCGCCCCGTGGTGATCGACTTCGTCGTGAGCCGCGACTCGATGGTCTGGCCGATGGTCCCGCAGGGTGTCAGCAACTCGTCCATCGAGTACGCCCAGGCCCTCGCCCCCACGTGGGACGACGAGGACGCCGACATGACGGGGGAAACCGCATGAGCCACGTCCTCTCCCTCCTCGTCGAGGACAAGCCGGGTCTGCTCACGCGCGTCGCCGGCCTCTTCGCCCGACGCGGGTTCAACATCGAGTCCCTCGCCGTGGGCAACACCGAGGTCGACGGCCTCAGCCGCATCACGGTCGTCGTCGACGTCGAGGACCTCCCGCTCGAGCAGGTGACGAAGCAGCTCAACAAGCTGGTCAACGTCATCAAGATCGTCGAGCTGGACTTCTCGCAGTCCGTCCAGCGCGAGCACATGCTCGTGAAGGTGCGGGTGGACAACCAGACGCGGTCGGCCGTGCTCGAGGCAGTGAACCTGTTCCGTGCACAGGTCGTCGACGTCGCGAACGACTCGCTCATCGTCGAGGTGACCGGCGACCCCGGCAAGATCCAGGCGATCCTCCGCGTGCTCGAGCCCTACGGCATCAAGGAGCTCGCCCGCGCGGGCCTCCTCGGCATGGGCCGTGGGCCCAAGAGCATCACCGACCGGGTGCGCTGACCGCGACCCGTGGCGGACTGGAGGCGCGGGTCGCCACCCGCACCGCGCCTCCAGGCCGCCTCCTCCCGACTCCACGCAACGAACGCTTCCCGAACCGACCACAGGAGAACCACCACCGTGACTGACATCGTGTACGACGCCGACGCCGACCTGACGCTCATCCAGGGCAAGAAGGTCGCCGTCATCGGGTACGGCTCGCAGGGCCACGCCCACGCCCTCAACCTCCGCGACAGCGGCGTCGAGGTCAAGATCGGCCTGCAGGAGGGCTCGAAGAGCCGCCAGAAGGCGGAGGAGGCCGGGTTCGAGGTCCACACCCCCGCCGACGCCACGGCGTGGGCCGACGTCGTCGTCATCCTCGCGCCGGACCAGGTCCAGCGCATCGTCTACGCCGAGGACATCAAGCCCAACCTCAAGCCGGGCGCGACGCTCGTCTTCGGGCACGGCTTCAACATCCGCTTCGGCTACATCGAGGCCCCCGAGGGCGTCGACGTCTCGCTCGTCGCGCCGAAGGGCCCCGGGCACACCGTGCGCCGCGAGTACGAGGCCGGCCGCGGCGTCCCGGTGATCGTCGCCGTCGAGGTCGACGCGTCGGGTTCCGCCTGGGACCTCGCGTGGAGCTACTCGAAGGCCATCGGCGGGCTCCGCTCCGGCGGCATCAAGACGACCTTCACCGAGGAGACCGAGACCGACCTGTTCGGCGAGCAGGCCGTCCTCTGCGGTGGCACGTCGCAGCTCATCCAGTACGGCTTCGAGACCCTGGTCGAGGCGGGTTACCAGCCGCAGATCGCCTACTTCGAGGTCCTGCACGAGCTCAAGCTCATCGTCGACCTCATCTGGGAGGGCGGCCTCACCAAGCAGCGCTGGTCGATCTCCGACACGGCCGAGTTCGGTGACTACGTCTCCGGCCCGCGCGTGATCTCGCCCGAGGTCAAGGAGAACATGAAGGCCGTCCTCGCGGACATCCAGAACGGTGCCTTCGCCAAGCGCTTCATCGACGACCAGGACGCCGGTGCGCCGGAGTTCAAGGCGCTCCGCGCCAAGGGCGAGAACCACCCGATCGAGGCGACCGGACGCGAGCTGCGCGCCCTGTTCGCGTGGAAGTCCAACGACGCCGACTACGTGGACGGTTCGGCCGCGCGGTAGTCTTCGCACCACACTCGACGTCGAGGCGGCGGTGCACCCGCACCGCCGCCTCGCGATGTGACCCGAACGTTATGCAGCTCTTCACGACCACCCCCGACGCCGCACACCGGCGTGTCCTCGGCGTTCCCGGGGACGTTTCGCGACGGCCGTCGTCCCTCGCGGACGTGTGCGGTCCTCATGTCGTCGTCCAGCATGGGAGGATCGTCGGATGGCGGTGACGAAGCGAGCGGTCCACATCGGCGCCGGCAAGATCGGACGCGGGTTCGTGGGTCAGTTCCTGGTCGCGAGCGGCTACGAGCTCACCTTCGTGGACGTCGACGACCGCGTCGTCACGGCCCTCAACGAGGCCGGGCGGTTCGTGGTGCACGAGGTCGGCGAGATGCCGGTCGAGCACCTCGTCTACGGCTTCCGCGCCCTGAGCAGCAAGACCGAGCGCGAGCAGGTCGTCCGGGCCATCGCCGAGGCCGACGTCGTCACGACCGCGGTCGGCGCCCGCACCCTGCCGCTCGTCGCCCCCGTCATCGCCGAGGGGCTCGCCGCCCGGCCGCTCGATCGTGGCGACGTCACGATCGTGGCGTGCGAGAACGCCTTCAACGCGACGGACTCGCTGCACGCCAGCATCCGCCGTGCCCCGATCCTCGAGGACCGCGACATCGCGGCGGTCTTCGCGAACTGCGCGATCGACCGCATCGTCCCCGACCAGTCCGGCGTGCTCGGACAGTCCGGCGGCCTCGACGTCGTGCTCGAGCCCTTCTACGAGTGGGTCATCGAGCGCACGCCCTTCGCCGAATCGGACGCCGAACCGCCCGCGATCGACGGCGTGACCTGGGTCGACGACCTGCAGCCGTTCGTCGAGCGGAAGCTCTACACGGTGAACACCGCCCACGCGACCGCCGCCTACCACGGCTACGTGCGCGGCATCCGTCTCATCCGCGAGGCGCTCGAGGACCACGACGTCCGCGCCGAGGTCGACGGCGTCCTGGCCGAGACCACCGCGCTCCTCGTCGCCAAGCACGGCTTCGACCCCGAGGAGCACGCGCGCTACGTCGCCGCGAACCTCGCCCGGATCGCCAACCCGCACCTGCCGGACACCACCGTCCGGGTCGGACGCAACCCGCTGCGGAAGCTCGGTCGACGCGAACGCTTCGTCGGCCCCGCCGCACAGCTCGCCGAGCGCGGGCTCCCCGTCGACCACCTGCTCGGCGCCGTCCGGGTCGCGCTCGACTTCGACGACGAGAACGACCCCGAGTCGATCGAGCTGCACGCGCTGCTCCGCTCGGGTGCGACGGCCCACGCGCTCACCGAGATCCTCACCGGGCTGATGGAGAGCCACCCGCTGTTCCCCGCGGTGCGCGAGGTCGTCGCCGAGGTCCTCGAGACCCAGCCCGCCGACGTCTGAGGACCGGGCGCACAGCTCGTCCATGGTCGAGCCCGAGCGGCTCGCCTCGTAGGATCGAGGCATGACCACGGCAGCATCCCCGCCCGACGGCTCGGTCGACCACGACGACGACGCCCTCAGCTGGGGCGACGCCGACGACGCGACCCACGTCGACGCGGCACACAACCCGGTCACCGTGAAGGCGCGAGCCGGACGCGACCCCGAGGCCCCCGAGACCTCGGGCGCGCTCATCGGCTTCGGCGTCTTCGGTGGCCTGTACCTGCTCTACACGGTCGCCTGGCTGCTCACCGCCTCGACCTCGTACGTCTCGAACGTCGACACCGTGCTGACCGTCTTCGTCGAGGTCCTCCGGTTCCTCTCGATCGTCGCTCCGGCACTCTGGTTCACCGTCGTCCTCTGGGCCGGTCGCGGACAGCGCACCCGCAGCCGTCTGCTCTGGATGCTGCTCGGCGCCCTCGTGCTCTTCCCCTGGCCGTTCCTCATGACCAGGAGCTTCGGGTGACCGCCGCGACCCCGACCGTCCGCCGTCCCTCGGGGGCGTTCGTCGGCAAGCTCGTCGTCTGGGTGGTGTTCGCGCTGCTCTTCGCGTACATGACCGTGCAGAGCATCGGCAACCTGGTGACCGTCTCGCAGTCCGTCCGGGCGTTCAACGCGTTCCTCGGGACCACCTCCGGCGGCGACTCGCTCGCGCGGAGCACCCCGTGGGCGTGGCTCGTCCTCGACTCGCGATCGCGCCCGTGGCTTTCGCCGTGGCGCTGTGGGTGAGTCGCCGCGCGCGGCTCGCCGTCNCGGTCGGCGTCTTCGTCCTCGCCTTCGCCGCGGCCGGNGCGCCGNGGCTCGCCCNGCAGCCGNTCGTCCCGCGNCNGCCGGNCNTCNGNCGCNNCCNCNGNNGGNCNGGNGNNGNGNNNCNNGNNNNCNCCGCGCCTCCTGTCCGTCAGGTGGTCGCCCACCGGGCCGACCCTGCGGTCGTAACCACGTCCACACGTCGATACGATGGTGGGATACCGCCCGTCTCGTGTGAGGAAACTGCAGCTGTGCCGAAGCCGGTCGTCCTGATCGCCGAAGAACTCTCGCCCGCCACAGTCGACGCCCTCGGGCCCGACTTCGAGATCCGGAACGTGGACGGTACCGACCGCCCCGCGCTCCTGGCCTCCCTCGCCGACGCGCACGCCATCCTGGTGCGCTCCGCCACCAAGGTCGACGCCGAGGCGATCGCCGCGGCCCCGAACCTCAAGGTCGTCGCCCGTGCCGGCGTCGGCCTCGACAACGTCGACATCAAGGCGGCCACCACCGCAGGCGTCATGGTCGTGAACGCGCCGACGTCGAACATCATCTCGGCCGCCGAACTCACGGTCGGCCACATCCTGTCGCTCGCGCGCCACATCCCCGCCGCGCACGCGTCGCTCGCGGCCGGCACCTGGAAGCGTTCCGCGTACACGGGTGTCGAGCTCTACGAGAAGACCGTCGGGATCATCGGCCTCGGCCGGATCGGCGCGCTCATCACGCAGCGGCTGCAGGCGTTCGGCGTGCAGGTGATCGCGTACGACCCGTACGTCACCACGGCCCGTGCCCAGCAGCTCGGGGTCGAGCTCGTCTCGCTCGAGGACCTGCTGAAGCGTGCGGACTTCACCACCATCCACATGCCGAAGACGCCGGAGACCGTCGGCATGATCTCGGACGACCAGTTCGCGCTCATGAAGCCGACCGCCTTCGTCGTGAACGTCGCCCGCGGCGGGCTCATCGACGAGGACGCACTGCACCGTGCGCTGACGTCGAACACCATCGCCGGCGCCGGACTCGACGTCTTCGTCTCCGAGCCCCCCAAGGACTCGCCGCTCGTCGCGCTCCCGAACGTCGTCGTCACGCCGCACCTCGGCGCCTCGACGGACGAGGCCCAGGAGAAGGCGGGCGTCTCCGTCGCCAAGTCGGTGCGCCTCGCCCTCGGCGGCGAGCTCGTGCCCGACGCGGTCAACGTCGCCGGCGGCGTCATCGACCCGTACGTGCGCCCGGGCATCCCGCTCGTCGAGAAGCTCGGCCAGGTCTTCACCGGCCTCGCCACGTCGCCCGTGACGAGCATCGACGTCGAGGTGCACGGCGAGCTCGCCGAGTACGACGTCAGCGTGCTGAAGCTCGCGGCGCTCAAGGGCGTGTTCACCGACGTCGTCAGCGACCAGGTGTCGACGTCAACGCCCG
>NZ_BACZ01000571.1 GCF_000333375.1 Curtobacterium sp. B18 | reverse complement strand
GGCAGCATTCAGCAGGTCCGCAAGGACGCTGGNCCGGATGAACAACAGACCCCCGGCTGCGATCGCTGCCGGGCCGAGAATGAGACCTGGTACCCACATCGTCACTCCTTGTCGCGTGGAACAAGCCCCACGGGCGCGTGTCTGTGAGCACGGTCGGCATCTTCTCCGCTTTCACGGTCTCGCCGGCGAGCGAGCTGCTGGCGGAGCTTGTGGATGAAGGTGGCTTCGAGGAAACCGGCCAAGGCCAGCGCGGCGATAGCGAAAAGCACGTTCGCCGGGGCTTGGGCTTGGTTGAAGACAATGATCGGCAAGCCGACCACGAAGGCCGCGCCCACGATGACGTTCATCCACGCGCCCACCAGACCCCCCGGCGCGTCAGGCACTCCATCCATCCATCGATCCGGCACCAGCCAGACGCTACTCCCTGTGTCTCACCGGCCGGAGCGCAGCTCCGTTGAGGGTTGACGTCACCCATAGAAGGGTCGGATGCGACTCGGGTGGTTTAATCATCGGGCGACGCCCACGTGGGCGATTTAGGGCAGGCAGCTCCGTCGCTCGCTGACTGCCGCACCCCGACCTACTCCATGACCCAAGGACGCGACTGCGCGTCCTCGCGGAGCCGATCCCGGAGCGCAGCACGGTCTACCCCGACCTGGAGTGCGCACCATGCACGCACTACGAGAACGCGAGCTGCCCGCCGAGCCCGTCGTAGTTCCGGACGCGGCTGCCGGTGATCGCGAACCGGAAGATCCGGTCGAACACGACGGCGTACTGCACGAGGCGCGCGTGGTCGCGGATCGCGCGCTGCGCGTCCTGGAGGCTCGCATCCGGCAGCGCCGAGAGGGTGCGTTCCAGCCGCACCGACTCGCGGAACGCGGTGAGGTCGCAGCGCAGCTCCTCGAGCGAGTAGAGGAAGAACGGCATGCGCTGCTTGATCATGAACGGGTCG
>NZ_BACZ01000572.1 GCF_000333375.1 Curtobacterium sp. B18 | reverse complement strand
TCCGCCGCACCGAAGCAGAGGTGCCGTTCCAGCTCATCGCGGGCGGCGACGACCGCGACGCCGGCGCGGTGTCGTTCCGCTTCCGCGACGGCCGTCAGGACAACGGCGTGCCGGTGGACGAGGCGGTCGAGCGCATCCTCACCGCCATCCGCGAGCGCGCGCAGGTCTGATGACCCGGCCAGGAGGCACGGATCCCGCCCGGGGGACCGGTCACGTCGACGACGTGGCCGGTCCCACATCCGTGCCCACCGCGACCGGGTCGGCCGACGACCCGCTCGTCATCCGCGACGCCGCGACCGGCGCCGCGGTGCCGGACGCGGACCGCGGGCGTCCCCGGCACCGCCACGGCCGTCGTCGCCAACGCCGAGGTGACCGGCCCGACGAGTGCGGCCTACCTGCGGGTCACTCCGGCCGGCGCGGACGCGCAGGTCGCGACCCAGCTGTTCACGCCGGGACGGTCGGTGGCCAACCTGGTCATGTCGAAGGTCACCGGGTCGAGCGTCGACCGGCGCGTGCAGGTCAAGGCGTCGACGGGTTCGGCGGTGCTGCACCTCGACGTCGCGGGGTACTTCCTCGACGGGTCGAGCGGCTCCGGCTTCGGCGCCGACGTCTCGTGGCCGCAGTGCGGAAAGTCTCTGCCGACGAATTCGGCGTTCGGAGTCGTCGGGGTGAATGGAAATCTCGTCAACACGTCGAACCCGTGTTTCGCGAATCAGCTTACGTGGGCAAAGTCCACAGCTGGCGGGACGACGCAACCGAAGGCTCAGCTCTACATGCTCGCGGCGAACCCAGGCTCTCAAGCCTCATCGTGGCCTTCGAGCGACGAATATCCTTCAGGTCAGAAAGTCACCCACCCATACAACAAGTGCACCGGGGGCTACGACGCCGGATGCTCGTGGATGTACGGCTATGCCCGCGCTTACGAGGCGACACACATCCGAGGCGTCGACACACCATCGTCGTACCGCTGGTGGATCGACGTCGAGAAAGCCGATGACGGCTCCGGGCCGACTTGGCAGAGCGACAAGACGCAGAACCGCGCCGACGTCGAGGGCATGATCGTGGCGCTCAAGGCAGCGAAGGTCTCGACGATCGGCCTCTACTCGACGAAGTACCAGTTCGGGCAGATCGTCGGGACGGTCCCCTCGAACTCGGCACTCCGTGGCCTGCCGAGCTGGATCGCGGTCGGCAACGACGGCGTCGCGGCCGCACAGGCGGCGTGCTCGGCCGGGGGCCTCACCGCAGGCAGCCAGGTGCGGATGACGCAGTACGTCGCGGGAAACCAGGACTACAACGTCAGCTGCGTCTGAGACGCGTCGACCTCACAGACGGGAGGCGCGGTGTCAGCTGGCACCGCGCCTCCCGTCCGTCTGTGGTCCGGTCCTTCCGGCGACCCCGGTCAGCGGGGTCGGTCGGTGAGGCCGGTCCGGGGGGGGTCGGTCCACGGGGCGGTTCTTCCCAGAACGGGCGCGATGGGTTGTGGAAACGGGCGTACCTGGTCGGAACTTCTCGCCAGGTACGCCCGAAAGCACCAGGTACGCGCGGGAGTCCTCGGCACCCAAGGGGGCACGCGGCACACGCGGAAGCAGCGGGGATGCCCGACCCTGCCGCCGGCCCGCCGGGTCGGTTCTTCCCAGAACGAGCGCAATGGCTTGTGGAAACGGGCGTACCTGGTCGGAACTTCTCGCCAGGTACGCCCGATCGCACCAGGTACGCCCGGAAGCACCGGGCACCAGGCACCAGGCACCAAGCACCAGGCACCGAGCGCGCGGAAGCACCAGGCACCGAGCACGCGGGAGCACAGCGCGCGCGGGAGCCCGCGTCAGCGACGTGCGGCGCGACGGCGGCCGAAGCGGCGCTGGACGCCCCACTGGGTGACCCGCAGCATCGCCTCGACCACGATCGAACGGCTCATCTTCGACACCCCGTGCACGCGGTCACGGAAGCGGATGGGCACCTCGACGATCCGCCCACCGAGGTCGTCGACGCGCAGGGTCATGTCCACCTGGAAGCAGTACCCCTTCGAGTCGATCCCGGCGAGGTCCATCCGACGGACGGCGTCGGCGCGGTACACCCGGAAGCCGGCGGTGACGTCCCGCACCCCGATCCCGAGGACGAGACGGGCGTAGGTGTTGGCGCTCCTGCTGAGGACCTCGCGGTGCAGCGGCCAGTCGACGACCGATCCCCCGGGGATCCACCGCGATCCGATCGCCAGCATCACGTCGTCGGCCTCGTCGACCGCGGCCACGAGGGCCGGGAGCCGGTCGGCGGGGTGCGAACCGTCCGCGTCCATCTCGACGAGCAGCGGGTAGCCGCGCTCGAGCCCCCAGCGGAAGCCGGCGACGTACGCGGTCCCGAGGCCGAGCTTGCCGGAGCGCTCGAGCAGGTGCACCCGGTCGTCCTCGGCCGCGAGCCGCCGCACGAGGGCACCCGTGCCGTCGGGACTCGCGTCGTCGACGACGAGCAGGTGCGCGTCCGGCAGCGCTCCGAGGACGGCCGTGGCGATCGTGCCGACGTTCTCGGCCTCGTTGTAGGTCGGCACGATCACGAGCGCCGTGGCGCCCGCGGTCACCGGTTCTGCAGCCGACGCTTGATCTTGCCCGCGACGCTCCGCGGACCCTCGGTGCGGAAGTAGTGCACGGCGCGACCGAGGTCGTGACGGACACCGTAGAGCTTCTTGCGGTCCGGCACACGCACGCGCATGGCGTGCGGCTGGATCGTCGACGACGTGTCGCGGACGCTCTTGTCGGCAGCGCGGATCGGGTTGCGGCAGAACTCGACGAGCGGCGCGAGGACGTTCTCCCACGTGAACTGCTCGCGCACGCGGTCGACGTTGCCGATGAACTCGGCACGGGCCTTCTTGTCGAAGAGCGCCGTCTCGAGCGCGGCGGCGAGGCCGTCGATGTCCTGCTCGTGCACCGCGATGCCGAGCTTCTCCTCGGCGACGAGGTCACCGAAGGAGTCACCGGCGGTCGTCACGATCGGCAGGCGCGCCCAGAGGTAGTCGAGGATGCGCGTGCGGAACGAGAACGTGGTCTCGAGGTGCTCGTAGTGCGTCGAGACGCCGGCGTCGGCCTCGAGCAGGTACGCGCCGCGCTCCTCGTACGGGATCCACGCGTCGTTGAAGAACACGTTCTTGCCGGTCAGGCCGAGCGCGTCGGCCTCGGCGCGGACCTTGGCGACGATGTCCATCTCAGGCACGTCGGGGTTCGGGTGCTGCACGCCCATGAAGAAGAGCTTCACGCTCGGCTTCTTCGCGGCGAGCCGGCCGATCGCGCGGACGAGCGTGATCGGGTCGAACCAGTCGTAGATGCCGCCGCCCCAGACGACGAGCTTGTCGTTCTTCCCGATGCCGGGGACGACGCCCTTGACCCGCTGCTGGTCGTGGACCGGCGGCGTCGACGACAGCCCGAACGGCACGACGCCGATGAGCGAGCGGAGGTCGGGGTCGCGCGAGTAGGTGCGGGCGTTCACACGGCCGGAGCCGGCGAGCTGCCCGAGCCAGAACATGCGCTGGCGCTCCGAGGCGCAGATGAAGTAGTCGCCGAGTTCGAGCTGGTGGTTCAGGGTGTCCGAGGCGTCGAGGATCTGACGGTTCCACTGGTCGACGTCGTCGCTGCGGCCCTGTTCGAGCTGCTCGAGGTGCAGCGGGTCGTAGACGTCGACGACGAGGATCTTGCTCGTCGACTCGAGCACCGGGAACAGGCGGAGCGCGTGGCCCTGCACGATGATGACGTCGGCCCAGGCCTCGTGCTCGACCATCTGCCGCGGGTGCCGGTGCGGCACCGTGACGACCTCGTACGAGGGGTCGATCTGCGACGAGCGCGTGAGGCTGATGACGCGGACGTCGTGCTCGCCGGCGAGCTGCTTCGCCATCTGCGTCGCGCGGATCGCCGGACCGGCCATCTTCTCGCCGATGGAGTCACCGGTGATGATGAGCACACGGCGGCGGGTGCCGACGTCCAGCACACCGAGGGAGTGCACGATCTTGTCGTAGCCGGCGAGGTAGTTCTCGATCGGGTACGCCGGCTCGTCGCGGTTGCCGAACAGGCGCAGCAGCTCGCGGTCGCTGCGGACGCGGGTCGCCTGGATCGCGCGGCGCGACTCGGTCATCGACGGCAGCTGCTCGACGAACTGGTCGACGCCGTAGATCCCCGCCATCGCGGTCTTCGGCACCGGTATCGTCGGGACGCTGTCGTCGCCGGGGTTGCGGAGGTCGAGCTCGGTCGAGTCGAGTTCGCCCCGACCGACGGCGCGGCGGACGACGAGCGCGAGCGACCCCGGCAGGGCCGCTGCGAGCTGCTCGTCGCCGAGGTTCTTGTAGAGCGTGAAGAGCGCGTTCCGCTCGAGCAGGTACGTCTCGCGGAAGTCGCCGAACTTGTTCATCGACGCGTGGTGCTTGTGGAACGCGACGGACTTCGGCTGGTAGCGGAAGCGCCAGCCGAGCAGGTTGAGCCGCCAGCCGAGGTCGACGTCCTCGTAGAA
>NZ_BACZ01000573.1 GCF_000333375.1 Curtobacterium sp. B18 | reverse complement strand
CGGGGCTTCGTCTGGGGAGGCAGCCGTTCCCGGTCCGGGGGCGCAGGCTTCGGGTGCCCGCGCCCCTCGGACGCGCCTACCTGCTGCACGGTGCGGGGCTGATGGTCTTCGTCGCGGTGCTCGTCATCGCCGCGCGGCGTCGGTCGTGGCGGCGGCACCTGCCACGCGGCTGAGCGGGTGGTCGTGGCGGCGCGTCGGCCACGCGGCTGAGCGGAGGGTCGTGGGGGCGCGTCGGCCACGCGGCTGATCGGGCGGTCGTGGGGGCGCGTCGGCCACACGGCCGCCCACTCCCCTCCACAGGAGGTCGGGATGTGTCGGAGTGCACAGGTCCGCTCCGATCCCCCACGCTCGTTGCATCGTGCACCTAGACTGCCGGGGACCGTCAGGGGGCGGTCCTTCGTGACCTGGGGAACACCACATGCGCTTGCACCGTCGCCTCGCACTCGTCCTGACCGCGACGCTCGTCGCCACCGCCGCTGCCGTCGTCGCACCCGTGACGACCGCCCAGGCGGCGGCTCCCGCCACCGGGCGGTACACGCCCATCACCACCACCCGGGTGTGGTCGGGCAGCCTGACCACCACGCCGAAGGTCGTCCCGATCGCCGGTCTCGCCGGGGTCCCCGCGAACGCGACCGCCGTCGTCGTCAACGTCGAGGTCAAGTCGCCCACCGCGGCCGGGTACCTGCGCGTCACCCCGGCCGGCCGCGACGCCACCGTCGCCACGCAGGACTTCGCTGCCGGGCAGACCATCGCCAACCTCGTCACCGTCCGGCTCGCGGGCGGGAAGATCCAGGCGAAGCTGTCGCGTGGCAGTGCGAACGGCTACTTCGACGTCGCCGGCTACTACGCGGACGGCTCCGGGGCCACCTACACGCCGCTGAACGCCTCCCGGGTGTTCGGCGGGACGGTCGGCACCTCGCCGACGAAGGTGCCGCTCGCGGGCAAGGGCGGCGTCCCGAGCAACGCCACGGCAGTCGTGGTGAACACCCAGGTCTCCGGCCCGACCGCCGCCGGGTACGTCCGGGTCACCCCCGCGGGCCAGGACCCGGGCGTGGTGACCCAGCTGTTCGGCGCCGGGCAGTCGCTGTCGAACCTCGCGATCGTCAAGCTCGTGAACGGTGCCGTCCAGGTGAAGCTGTCGAAGGGCAGCGCGACGGTGTACCTCGACGTCGCGGGCTACTACTCCGCGTCGACGACCGGGTCCGTGTTCGTCCCGATCGACACCACGCGCGCCTACGGTGGCACCATCACGAGCACCCACCGCACC
>NZ_BACZ01000574.1 GCF_000333375.1 Curtobacterium sp. B18 | reverse complement strand
CAGCCCGGGAACGTGAAGTGCGCTTGCCGGGGAGTTCGGTCGACCGGGTCGCCCATCAGCACCGCCGTGGGCACCGCTGCCCGCACGCCCGCGACGAGGCGGTCCCGCAGTGCCCGGACGTCCGCGTGCGGCATCGACGCCGCGACCCCGAAGGCCGCCGCCGCCGGCGCGTCCTGCGTCCCGCTCCGCACCTGGCGCTGCTGCCCGCCCCCGTGGATGAGCGGCTCGACGGTCGCACGACGGCCGAGCACGAGCGCGCCGATGCCGACCGGGCCGCCGATCTTGTGCGCGGAGACGCTCAGCGCGTCGAGCCCGGACGCCGCGAACGACACCGGGACCTGGCCGTAGGCCGCGACGGCGTCGCTGTGCACGGGCACGCCGGCGGCGTGCGCCAGCTCCACGATCCGCGACACCGGCGCGATCGTGCCGACCTCGTTGTTGGCCCACAGGAACGTGACCAGGGCGACGTCCGAGGCGTCGGCGAGCCGCGCCTCCAGGGCCGTCAGGTCGACGCGCCCCTGCGCGTCCAACGGGACCACGTCAACGACCGCCCCCTCGTGCTGCTCCAGCCAGGCCACCGTGTCCACCGTCGCGTGGTGCTCCCCGCCGGGGACGACGATGCGCGGACGACGGCGGTCCTGCTGCCGCGCCCAGAACATGCCCTTCACCGCGAGGTTGATGCTCTCGGTGCCGCCCGAGGTGAAGACGACCTCGACCGGGTCGGCGTCGAGCGACGCCGCGACGGCGGCCCGGCCGTCCTCGAGCAGCATCTTCGCCCGCTGGCCCGCGCTGTGGATCGAGGACGGGTTGCCGACGGTGCCGAGCGCAGCGGTGAACGCGGCGAGCGCCTCCGGCAGGATCGGCGTCGTCGCGGCGTGGTCGAGGTAGACCGGCATCTGCACCCCTCTGAACGAGCCTTCCCAGGATACCCGCGCGCCCTCGTACCCTTGGGGCATGCACGAGACGGCCATCGACGAGATCCCGGGGTTCCGGCTGGACGCCGACGTGCCGCGCTTCTCGGTGCGGTCCGCGACGGCGACGGCCGTCTCGGTCGTGGTCGACGGACGCGGGACGTTCCCGCTGACGCGGTCGACGACGTCTGGGCCGGTGCCGGTCCCGGGGTCCGACCCGGTGACACGTACC
>NZ_BACZ01000575.1 GCF_000333375.1 Curtobacterium sp. B18 | reverse complement strand
GACGGGGATCGGCATCGGGCACACCCGGTGGGCGACGCACGGCGTTGTGCGCGAGACGAACGCCCACCCGCACGCGGATGCTTCCGGACGGATCAGCATCGTGCACAACGGGATCGTCGAGAACGCCGACCGGCTCCGGGCCACGCTCGAACGACAGGGACACGTGTTCTCGTCGGACGTCGACTCCGAGGTCATCGCGCACCTCGTCGAGCGGGCGCTCGCGGTGGACCCGGACCTCATGCTCGCGGTGCAGATCGCGACCGCGCAGCTCGAGGGCTCGTGGGCGATCGTCGTCCTCGACGCCCGGGACGGCCGCATGGTCGTCGCCGCCGAACGCTCCCCGCTCGTCGTCGCCCGATCGGCCCGCGGCGACTTCGTGGCGAGCGACATCGGGGCCGTCGCCGAGTGGTGCGAGACGTTCGTGGCGCTCCGCGACGGCGACGTCGTCGAACTCGGTGAGGCCTGGACGTGGTCGTCCTCCGGCGTGACCGTCCCGGTGCCGTTCCCGACGCCGTCGCCCTTCGCCGCGACCGCGCTCGACCTCGGCGAGCACCCGGACCACATGGCGAAGGAGATCGAGGAGCAGCCCGAGGTCGTCGCCTCGCTCCTCGACCGGCTCGCACGGGGGGCAGCGGACGGCAGCTCGTGGGTCGGCCTCGGCCTCCCCGGCTTCCACCGGCTGGCCATCGTCGCGTGCGGCACCTCCCTGAACGCCGGGCAGGTGATCGCCACCGCGCTCCGCAGCATCGGCGGCGTCCCGACCGACATCGTCGTCGCGAGCGAGGCCGACCAGGTGGTGCTCGGACCGGGGACGCTCGTCGTCGCCATCAGCCAGTCGGGCGAGACCGCCGACGTCCTCCGCGCCCTGGACCGCTTCGAGGACCGGCACCCGGTGCTCGCGCTCACGAACAACGTGCACTCGTCCCTCGCCCGGCGGGCGGACGCGGTGCTCGACTGCCACGCCGGTCCGGAGATCGGCGTCGCGGCGACGAAGACGTTCACCGCCCAGGTCGTCGTCGGTGTCGCCGCGGTGATCTCGGCACTCGTCGCCTCCGGACGGATCGACGGCGAACGCGCCGCTGCGCTCGTCGGCGAGCTGACCGACCTCCCCGCACGCCTCGACCACGCCGCCGCGATCGCCGCCGACCGCATCCCGCTGCTCGTGTCGAGCGTCAAGGACGCGACCGGCTTCCTCTTCCTCGGGCGCGGTGCCGGACTGCCGTACGCCGCCGAGGGTGCCCTGAAGCTCAAGGAGCTCAGCTACCGGTGGGCCGAGTCCTACCCGGCCGGCGAGCTGAAGCACGGCCCGCTCGCCCTCGTCGACCAGGGCACCCCCGTGGTCGTCGTCGACCACGGTGACCACCGGCTCCGGGCGAACATCGCCGAGGTCCGGGCCCGCGGCGGGTTCGTCATCACGATCGGCGGCGAGGGGTCGGACATCCCGGCGCTCGGTCGTCGCGTCGTCGGCGACCTCGCCTGGGGTCGTGCGACCGCGCCGTGGGGCCCGCTCGAGGCCGTCGTCCCCCTGCAGATGCTCGCCCGCGAACTCGCCCTCCAGCTCGGGTGCGACGTGGACAAGCCGAGGAACCTCGCCAAGTCGGTGACGGTCGAATAGCCAGGCACACGCGCTTCAACCGCCTGACGGTGTTCCTCGCCGTCCTCACGGCGCTCGCCATCGTCGCGACGATCATCGTGATCGCCGCGACGTTGGCGCCGCCGTCGCTCCCCCAGGGTCTTGCCGGGTTCTCCACGGAGGGTGCTGCGATCCTTGGGCCTTGACCACCGCAGCCCCACCCCTCGTCGTCGTCGCGCTCCTCGTCGGCGCGCTCCTGCCGTTCGTGCCGTTCGTCGGTCGCGTGGCGCGCATCGCCGCGACCATCGCGCACGAGGTGGGGCACGCCGTCGTCGTCGTGCCCTTCGGCGGGCGCATCCGGCGCATCGAGCTCCACCCGGACGGGTCCGGCGAGGCCTGGGTCCAGCTCGGCCGGGTGCCGGGCGGGATCCGCTGGCTCGTGCGGATCCTCAACCTGTACGCCGGGTACAGCGCGCCGCTCTGGGCGGGCGTGCTGCTCGTGACCGGGGTGCTGCACGGGTCGAGGTGGCTGCCCGTCGTGGTCCTCGGTGTCGTCGGGCTCGTCGCGCTCTGTTTCGTGCGGAACTGGTTCGGGATCCTCGTGGTGGTCGGCTTCGACGCCCTCGCGCTCTGGGTGGCGCTCCGTCCGTCGGAGACCACCGTGCTCGTGGTCGCGGCGGTCGGCGCGTTCTTCGTCGTCGACGGGCTGCGGTCGGTGGTGCAGGTCGCCCGGTGGCTCGCGACCGGCGCCCGCGTGCAGACCGACTTCCACATCGCCGCGGCCGAGATGCGGGTGCCGGCGACGGTGTGGTTCGTGCTGTTCCTCGCCGTGAACGCCGTGGCCGTGTGGCTCTGCCGCGGCCCGCTGCTCGAGGTCTGGTCGACCGTGTCCGACGGGGTGCGCGCGCTCGTCTGACGCGTGCGGCGGGAGGCGGGGCCGCGGCCGCGCGGTGCCGCGCGGGGTCGACTCGGTACGACAACATCGGTGTCGCACGACATCGACCATGTCGCACCCCAGCGCACGCAACAGTCGCACCCGCGCATCGGCGACAACACCGCTGTCGTACGACATCGACGTCGTCGCAACCCCGCGCACGCAACAGTTGCCCACGCGCGACAACGACGCGCTCGCTGTCGTACGACATCGACGTCGTCGCAACCCCGCGCACGCAACGACCGATGGGACGATGGCACGATGCACCTCGACGACGTGATCGCCGCCCTCGCCGACACGCACACGCACACGCCCGTGCCCGTGCCCGACCGCAACCGCTTCCTCGCGTTCGTGCGGATCCACGGCGACGCGGCACTCCGACGCGACGGCGGCCCGGAGCACCTCACCGCGTCGTGCTTCGTGTTCTCGCCCGACCTCCGGAGCGTGCTGCTGTGCCTGCACCGCAAGGGCCGGTTCTGGGTGCAGTTCGGTGGACACCTCGAACCGGACGACCGCGACCTCGCCGACACCGCACGCCGCGAGGCCCGCGAGGAGTCGGGCATCGCCGACCTCGACCTGCTCGACCGGGGTCTCGCGGACCTCGACCGTCACGACCTGCACGGAGGCTTCGCCTGCGCCGCGCACTGGGACGTCGGCTTCGTCGCCGTGGTCGACCCCGCCCGGGCGACCACCGTCAGCGACGAGAGCGACGACGTCCGGTGGTTCGCCCTCGACGCACTGCCCGAGGGCCTCGCGCCCGGGCTGCCCGAGGGCCTCGCGCCCGGGCTGCCCGCACGCCTGGCCGCGGTGGTCGCCACGGTCGCGCAGCGCGACTGACACCGGACGGGAGGCGCGGGGCGGCGCCGACCCGCGCCTCCCGTCCGATGCCTGCGCACCTTCCGACGTCGCGCGCGTCGATCGACGAGTGCAGTGTCGCGATCACCGCGCGAACCGCGCCGCCGCCCACCATCCACCGCGCACCGCGCTACTCCCAGGGGTGCTGCGCCAGCTCTGCCGGGTCGATCACCCGTCCGCCCGCGACCACGAGGGACCGCGGCACACGGCGCACCAGCGCGTCCATCGGGTTCTCCGCGTCGATCAGGACGACGTCCGCGCGCGCACCGGCGACGATGTCGTGCTCCTCGTCCGTGACGAACCGTGCGCCGTCGCGCGAGGCGATCTCGACCACCCGCACCAGGTCCTCGTCCCGCACCACCCCGCCGGCCCGCGCGTACTGCCACGCGATGCCGAGCAGGTCGCCGTCACCGTAGGGGCTCCACAGGTCGCGGATGCCGTCGGTGCCGAAGCCGAACCGCACCCCGGCGTCGTCGAACTCGTGCAGCGGCAGCTGCTGCATGCGCACCGGTGCGACCGTCGTCATCGTGACCCCGAGGCCCGCCATCCGGGCGAGCAGGTCGCGGCGCCGGACCGGATCGACGTCGACGATCGCGAAGCCGTGCGCGACGTTGACCCTCCCGGGCGCGATGCCGAGCCGCTCGACGCGGTCGAGGATCACGTCGAACGAGAACGCCCCGAGCTCGGCGGGCTCGTGCAGGTGGACGTCGATCCCGCACCCGGTGTCGGCGGCGATGTCGAACAGGCCGTCGAGCTGGCCGACGGGGTCACGGTCGATGAGCGACGGGTCGAGGCCGCCGATGTGGTCCGCTCCGCCCTCCGCCGCGCGGCGCAGCAGGTCGAGCACGCCGGGGCGCCGGAGCACGCCGTCCTGCGGGAACGCCACGATCGACAGCTCGACCGCGTCGTCGAGCGCTGCACCGGCGGCGCGGACGGCCTCGATGCCCCGGAGTCCGACGCCGAGGTCGACGTCCACGTGGGTGCGCACCCGGGTGGTGCCGGTGCGGAGCGACTCCCGCAGGACCCTGGTCGCGACGGCCTCGCTCGGGATCCCGAGGGCGTCACGCCGGGCTCGCTCGTGAGCGATCCGGCCCTCGGTCCCGCCCTCGCCGCCGTACGACTCCCACGGGTGGCCCCACCAGCTCTTGTCGACGTGCGCGTGCGTGTTGACCAGCCCGGGGAGCGCGAGCTGCCCACGGCCCTGCACCTCGGTCGCGCTGCCGGCCGGGACGGTGCCCGGGGGTGTGACCGCGGTGGTGCGGGAGCCGGCGACGACCACGTCGACGCGTTCCCCGCCCCACGGTCGCACGTCGCGGATGATCAGGGTCGCGTCCTCGTCCACCATGCCCCCACCCTGCCAGTCCGGCCGCACCGGGTGTGCGCGGGACCCGCCGTAACGGGACGCCGCAATCCGGTGGCGCCGACCGAAGCCTGCGAGAGTACCGGCACGACGACGGCAGGAGGTGTCCCGTGACGGACGAGGCGCACGGTTTCGCGACCGAGCAGGTGCACGGCGGGTTCCAGCCCGACCAGGGCCACGGTGCGAGGGTCCCCGCGATCCACATGTCGTCCGGCTTCCTGTTCGACGACTTCGACCAGGCCCGCGACCGCTTCGCCGGGACCGACGACGGCTACACCTACACGCGGCTGGGGAACCCCACGAACGCCGACGTCGAGCGCCGCGTCGCACTGCTCGAGCGCGGCGTCGAGGCGATCCTGGTGGGCAGTGGGCAGGCCGCGGCCACCGTCGCGTTCCTCGGCATCCTGCAGGCCGGTGACCACGTCGTGGCGGCCCGCAGCATCTACGAGGGCACCAAGGGCCTGCTCGTGCAGAACCTCGCACGCCTCGGGATCGAGGTCGACTTCGTCGCGGACCAGCGCGACCTCGACGAGTGGGCACGCCTGGTCCGCCCGAACACGAAGGCCTTCTTCGCCGAGACGATCCCGAACCCGAAGAACGACGTCCTCGACATCACCGGCGTCGCCGACACCGCGCACCGTGCGGGTGTGCCGCTCATCGTCGACAACACCCTCGCGACGCCGTACCTCGTGCGTCCGGTCGACCACGGCGCCGACATCGTCGTGCACTCGGCGTCGAAGTTCCTCTCCGGCCACGGTGCCGGACTCGGCGGCGTGGTCGTCGACGGCGGCACCTTCGACTGGTCGGCGTCTCCGGACCGCTGGGTGCACCTGACCAGCCCGGAACGGTCGCTCGGCGGCGAGAGCTACGTCGAGCGGTACGGAAGCCGCGCGTTCGTCGTCTTCGCACGCGACGTCGTCGCCTCGCGCATCGGCCCGACGCCCTCCCCCTTCAACTCCTTCCTGCTGCGCCAGGGCATCGAGACGCTGTCGCTGCGCGTGGAACGCCACAGCGCGAACGCGCTGGCCGTCGCGTCCTTCCTCGAGGAGCAGCCGGAGGTGACGAGCGTCGACTACGCGGGTCTGGCATCCAGTCCGTTCCACGACCTCGCCCAGCGCTACCTACCGCGCGGTGCCGGGTCCGTCTTCGCGTTCACGCTGGACGGCGGCGAAGCCGCGGCGCGGACCTTCATCGACAGCGTCCAGCTGTTCAGCCGGATGACCCACCTCGGTGACGTCCGCTCGCTGATCCTGCACCCCGCCACCACGACGCACGCCGGCAAGACGCCCCAGGAACGCGCCGATCAGGGCATCGACGACGGCCTCATCCGCCTGTCGGTCGGCATCGAGGACGTCGCGGACCTGGTCCGCGACCTGTCGCGCGGGTTCGCCGCGTTGCGCGGCGCGGGGGCGGGCCAGGAGGCGCGGGTCGGCTCCGACTCGGAGCTGGCCTCCCTCGAACACGCCGTCCCCGGCAACCACGTGATCGCGGAGGAACTCTAGGCAATGGCAGGACTGCAGCACTTCGGGTACTTCTTCTCGCGCGGGTTCGGCCCGCAGGCGTGGGGCCGGTCCGACTGGGACTGGGGGCACGACTGGACGAAGCCCGACCTCTACCAGCAGTCCGTCCGCGCCCTCGAGCAGGCCGGCATGGACCTCGTCATCGCCGAGGACGCGATCTCGCTCGGCAACCCGTCGACGCTCGACCTGCGGATCCGGCAGGCCTACGGCGGCCCGAAGCACGACCCGCTGCTCCTCGCGCCGTACCTGTTCGCCGCGACGTCGCACATCGGCATCGCCCCGACCGTGAACGCGGGGTTCACCCCGCCCTACCTCGCGGCCCGGCAGTTCGCGACGCTCGCGCACCTCTCCGGCGACCGCTTCGGCATCAACGTCGTCACCGACACCGGGAGCGCCCGGCACGCCGGGCTCGCTCCGCTCCCGCACGACGCCGCGTACGACCGCGCCGAGGAGTGGCTGCAGCTCGTCCGCCGGCTCTGGCACTCGTGGGGCTCCGGCTACGTCGGGGACCGCTCCGACTGGCACTTCGCCGACGGGGACGCCCTCGACGCGTTCCACCACGAGGGCGCCTACTTCACCGCGGACGGCCCGCTCAACGCCCTGCCGCTCGACGCCGACCCGATCGTGGTCTCCCCCGGCGGGTCCGGTCGCGGGCTGGCGTTCGCCGGGACGCACTCGGACGTCCAGCTCGCGCTCGCGCCGCTGTCCGTCGCGGCCGTGCGAGACTACCGCGCCCGGGTCCTCGTCGCGGCGGCCGACGCCGGACGCACTGCCGACGCGCTGCGGATCCTGTTCGTCCTCAAGCCCGAGATCGTGTCGTCGGCGGCCGAGGCGGACCGCGTCGTCGAGGCCTCACGCCACCCGTCCGACGATGACCTCCGCACCGCGGCGATCGCGTGGTCGAGCGACTCCGAGACCGACCTGCTCGCGCTCGACCTCGACGCGCCGATCCCGGCCGGGACCTTCGGCGACCACGTGTCGGCGGGGACGATCCGCGGCCTCGTCGGCGACACCCCCGACGCACCGCTGCGCACGCTCCTCGAACGCAAGGCCCGGAAGGGCCGGGTGTCCTCGCGCGAGGGCTTCGTCGGCACCGCCGACGAGTTCGCGGACTTCATCGAGGAGCTCGGCGCGGACGCCGACAACGACGGCATCATCTTCTCGGGCGACCTGCACCCGGCGCAGGTCTACCGGATGCTCGGCGACCTCGTGCCGGTGCTCCGGCGCCGTGGGCTCCTGCGACGGGAGTACGGCGCCGGAGGCACCCGGCAGAACCTGTTCGACTTCTGAGACCGCGCGCCCCGTCGCGCGGGTCCTAGTGGTGGACGGGCTCCACGACGCCGCTCTCCTCGACGTCGCGGACGTCCTCGGCGGTGCGGAGGATCTCGTCGCGGTCGGACGCGGAGTTGATCGCCCAGTAGTAGATCACCAGTGAGAACACCGCCACCACGACGATGTCGACCCACAGCGGGAAGAGCACGATCGGCGCCGTGGAGTTGAAGTCGCTGAGGTAGACGATGAGCCCCATGCCGACCAGGTACGGCAGCAGCCACTGGGCGGCCTTCCAGTCCCAGCGCGGGCGGACGCTCGAGGCGCCGCGGAACACGTTGTTCAGGATGATCACCACGGCACCGATGAGGATCGCGACGCCGAGCTTCCAGTCGGTGTCCCACCCGGTCCAGAGGATGATGAGGTTCGCGACGATGAAGGCGATCGGCGACAGCACCGACGCGGCCGGCATCCGGTAGGGCCGCTCGATCTCGGGGATCCGCTTCCGGAACGCGCCGAGGGCCAACGGTGCACCCGCGTACATCAGGACGGACGCGCTCGTGATCAGGCTGACCAACCCCTGCCACGACGGGAACGGCGCGAAGCACGCGCACCCGACGACGAACGCCACGATGAGGCCGACCCAGGGCACACCCTGCTTCGTCGTCCACTCGAAGGCCTTCGGGAAGTAGCCGTTGCGGCTGAGGCCGTACGAGATGCGGCTCGTCGCCGTCACGTAGATGAGCCCGGTGCCGGCCGGCGAGATGATCGCGTCGATGAAGATGATGACGGCGAGCCAGGTGATGCCGGCGGCCATCGCGATGTCAGCGAACGGGCCGGTGTACTTCGTGAAGTCCGCGGTGGCCCACGAGCCCTGGATCGCGTCGGAGCGGAGCACCCCGAGGAAGACGACCTGCAGCAGCAGGTAGATCACGAGGCCGATGAGCACGGAGCCGATCACGGCACGGGGGATGTCGCGCTTCGGGTTCTTGGCCTCGCCGGCGAGCTGGTCCGCCTGCTCGAAACCGAGGAACGCGAAGATGATGCCGGACGTCGACACGGCGGCCAGGATGCCCTTCGCCCCCTCGGGCATGAAGCCGTTCGCCGCCGTGAAGTTCGAGCCGTGGAACCCGCTGAACGCCAGCACGATGATGACGAGCAGGGGGATGGCGACCTTCCACCAGGTGGCGGCGGAGTTCGTGTTCGCCAGGATCCGCACGCTGAGCATGTTGATCACCGTGACGACGGCCATGAGCACGATCGCGACGGCGATGCCCGCCCCGGTCAACAGCTGCTGGGTCTCACCGTTGATCACGACGGTGTGCAGCCACGGACGCGCGAACTCCCAGTGCTGCGCGTACTTGATCATCGCCTCGACCTCGATCGGGGCGACGGTCACCGACTGCAACCACGAGAACCACCCGAAGGAGGCCCCGGCGATGCCACCGAAGGCGATGTGGGGGAACCGCGCCGTCCCGCCCGCGATCGGGAACATGCCACCGAGCTCGGCGTGCACGAGGGCGAGGACGAGGATCGCCACGCCACCGATGAGCCACGAGATGATCGCGGCGGGTCCGGCGGTCTTCAGGGCCTCCTGCGAACCGAAGAGCCAGCCGGAGCCGATGATCGACCCCGTCGAGGCCCAGATGAGCCCGATGAAGCCGACGTTGCGCTTGAGGCCGGAGTCCGGCAGCGCCTGTGTCGTTGTAGCCACTGTTGCTCCTGTCGATGAGCGCCGCCCCTCGGACGGGGGCTGCGCTCATCGACTCTGGCACCGTGACAGCGCTTTCGGTGGATTGTTTAACACGATGGAAACAATCGTGCTGTACAAGCCCTCAGGCTACTTCTTGTCCTGCTTCTTCTTGCTCTTCTTGTCCGACTTCTTCTTGTTCGACTTCTTCTTCTCGTCCTTCTTCTTGTCCGACTTGTTCTTGTCCTTCTTGCTCTTCGAGTCCTTCTTGTCCTTCTTGTCCTTCTTGGCGGGCGCGGGCGCGGGCGCGGGCACCGGCACCGGCACCGGCACGGGTTGGGCGTCGGGCGACTCCACCCCGTCGACGGGCTCGACCACCACCGCGCTCCCCGTGTCGGCGAGGACGTCGACCTCGTGCTCCTCGAGCGTCGGCGCGAGGGCGTCCTCAACCCGCTCGACCACGAGCGACGCACCGTCCTCGGCGAGCCGGACGAGCGCCTGGGCTGCCCGGACGCGGGTCGTCGTCTTCCGGGCGAGCACGTCGGCCCGAGCCCCCTCGAGGAAGGCGCGCAATGAGCGTTCGACGACCGAACGACCCCGTGGTGCCGAGCGGTCGAGGCGGTCGAGCTCGCCGGCCACACCCGACACGTCGTCCTCGACGTGCTCGTGGCGCACGGACTCGATGAGCGCAGCGATCGCTGCCGCACCGCGCTCCACCGCGGCGGATCGCTGGTCGAGCACCACGAGCATCTCGATCACCGAGCCGTACGTCACCGTCTCGAGGCGGACCGGCTCGGCCCCACGCCCGCGGATCACCAACCGGGCGTCCGGCGTCGGCAGCCACGCGGACAGCGCAGCGACGGTCGCGACCGAGGCCACCGCCCGCTCGTAGTCGGCGAGCACCACTCGCTCCTGCTCTCGCAGACGGACTCGGATCGCGATCTCCTGCACCACGCGTTGACCTCCCGTTCGCGGCGCGGGCGTGTTCCCGCGCCTGCTGCGGATCGTAGTCCCGGCAAGTGGCCGGACGACGAACGCCCCGACGCCGTCCGGGGACGGTGTCGGGGCGTTCGGGTGGCAGTGCGTGACAGCGGCTCGACGTTCGGCGAATGGTGGAGATGGGGGGAATCGAACCCCCGTCCATCGCTGCAATTCGACGTCTTCTACGGGCGTATCCGGATGGTTCGTTCTGCTCGGCCCCGTCCTTTGCTACCGGCTTCTAGGACGACGGGCCCAGTCTCAGTGCAAGTCCCGCACGGCCCTGAGGCGCAACCGTGCAGCAAGTCCTCTGGATGACGCCGGAACTCAGGTTAGAAGACGGTCACCTGGCCGACGGACTTCATGTGCTGGGCTGCTTACGCAGCGAGAGCGAAGTCAGTGCGCTTGGAATTGGCACTTGTTGTTTTCCACGGATCGTTCACGAGATGACCGTGGGTCCTCGGCCCGCTTCCCGTCGGCACACAGGCAATGTCGAAACCGATCATCCCCATGCGGGCCGGACGTGCGAGCCGCTGTCACGCTGTTGAGTTGCCAATGCTCCGATCGGAGCAGTCCCCCAGTCTAGCCGACCGAGGTGCGACGGCGCTACTCGCCGACGCGGTTCCGGGTGCGCATTGCCCGCTCGGCCTCGCGCTTGTCCGTCTTCTCGCGCAGCGCCTGGCGCTTGTCGAACTCGCGCTTGCCCTTTGCGACCGCGATCTCCACCTTGGCCCGGCCGTCGTGGAAGTAGATCTGCAGCGGGACGAGCGTGTAGCCGCCCTGCGCGGTCTTGTGCGAGATCTTCACGATCTGCTGCTTGTGGAGGAGCAGCTTCCGCTTGCGCCGGGGGGCGTGGTTGTTCCAGGTGCCCTCGGTGTACTCGGGGATGTGGACGGCATCGAGCCAGGCTTCGCCACCGTCGATGAAGGCGTACCCGTCGACGAGCGAGGCGCGTCCTTCGCGGAGGGACTTCACCTCGGTGCCGGAGAGCACCATGCCGGCCTCGTACGTGTCCTCGATCAGGTAGTCGTGACGCGCGCGACGGTTCGTCGCCACGATCTTCTCGCCGCGTTCCTTCGCCATGCGTGTCTCCCTCCGTGCGGTCGCTGCGGATGCGCAGCCCTACAGCGTACCCAACCCGCGGACGGTCCCGCACCTTCCCGGCGCGCCGCGCCGCCCCGTGCCGCGCCCGTGCTGCGTCCGTGCCGAACGCCCGGAACATTCGCGCTGAGCGACACCTCACGGCGCTCGGAGCACGTGAGGTGTCGCTCAGCGCGTGAGAACACCGACCGGCCGAGCCGAGCCGAGCCGGCCGGCCGCGCGTCAGACCTTCAGGTAGCGGCGGATCGCGACGAAGGCCGACAGCCCCGCGAGCACGATGCCGATCACGATCACCGACGGGACCACGATCGCGGCGTCCCCCATGCCGATGAACGCCGTCCCGGAGAACCGGATCGCCAGGTAGTTCCGCACGAAGAACCACACCACGGCCGTGATCGCCCCGCCGGCGAGGACCGCCCCGATGGCCGCGGCGATCACCCCCTCGAGCACGAACGGCGTCTGGATGAAGCGGTTCGACGCCCCGACCAACCGCATGATGCCGAGCTCCCGCCGTCGACTGAACGCCGACAACCGGATCGTGGTGGCGATGAGCAGCACGGCGGCGACGAGCATGAGCGCCGCGATGCCGATGGCCGTGTACGACGACGCGTTCAGCAGGTTGAAGATCGGTTGCAGGTACCCACGCTGGTCGACGACGCTCTGCACGCCCGCGACCTTCGACAGGCTCTCGACGAGCACGTCGGACTGCGACGGGTTCTTGAGGTTCACCCAGTAGGTCTCGTTGAGGTACTCGGGCTTGACGAACTCGGTGGCGGGCGAGTCCTTGAACTGCTGCTTGAACCGGGTGAAGGCGTCCTGCTGGTTCTCGAAGTAGAACTTCTCGATGTACGGCTTCAGGGTCGACGACTCGAGCTGCGCCTTGACCTGCGCCTGCTGGTCCGATGTGGCCTTCGCGCCGGTGCAGTTGCCGGTGGTGTCGGTGTCGGTGCACAGGTAGACGGCGACCTGCGCCCGGTCGTACCAGTACCCCTTCATCTGGTTGATCTGCATCTGGAGCAGGATCGCGGTGCCGACGAAGGTGAGCGAGATGAAGGTCACGAGGACGACGGACACGACCATCGACGCGTTGCGCCGCAGGCCCGAGCCGACCTCGGACATGACGAGCCCGAGCCTCATCGGATGATCCCCGGGATGGTCTGGATGCCGGTGGTGTTCGACACGGTGTTGCCTCGCTGGATCGGGACGGCCTGGGTCTGGTAGCCGCCGGACTGCTCGTCGCGCAGGATCGTGCCGTTCGACAGCTCGATCACCCGGCGCTGCATCTGGTTCACGATGCTCGCGTCGTGCGTGGCCATGAGCACGGTGGTGCCGCCCTGGTTGATGCGTTCGAGGAGCGCCATGATGCCGGCCGAGGTCGTCGGGTCGAGGTTGCCGGTGGGCTCGTCGGCGAGCAGGATCGCCGGCTTGTTCACGACAGCACGGGCGATCGCCACGCGCTGCTGCTCACCACCGGAGAGCTCGTGCGGCATGCGCGTCGCCTTGCCCGCGAGCCCGACGAGCTTCAGCACGTCGGTGACGGCCTCGCTGATGAAGCCCTTGCTCTTGCCGATCACCTGCAGCGAGAACGCGACGTTGTCGAACACGTTCTTGTTCGGCAGGAGACGGAAGTCCTGGAAGACCACGCCGAGGTTCCGGCGGAAGTACGGGACCTTGCGCGACGACAGGGCGCCGAGGCGCTGCCCGAGCACGTGGATCTGCCCGCGCGACGGCTTCTCCTCCTTCAGCACGAGGCGGAGGAAGCTGGACTTGCCGGAACCGGACGCGCCCACGAGGAAGACGAACTCCCCCTTGAGGATCTCGAGCGAGATGGCGTCGAGGGCCGGGCTCGGGTTGCCCGAGTACACCTTGGTGACCTGGTCGAATTTGATCATGACCGGATCAGGGTAGGTCGCCCCGACCGCAAATCAGCCGAGGCGCGCGGCTCGATTTCATCGACCGGGGTCGCAGGCTCCCCCGGCGCGGCGAGCGCCCTGCTGGCGCGTCGCCTCACGCATCGCCGCGCTTGCGCCAGCGGATGCCGGCGTTGATGAACCCGTCGAGGTCGCCGTCGAACACCGCTGAGGGGTTGTTCACCTCGTGCTCGCTCCGGAGGTCCTTCACCATCTGGTACGGCGCGAGGACGTACGAGCGGATCTGGTCGCCCCAGCTCGCCGTGATGTTGCCGGCGAGTTCCTTCTTCTTCGCGTTCTCCTCTTCCTTCTTGAGGAGCAGGAGGCGCGACTGCAGCACACGCATGGCGGCCGCACGGTTCTGGATCTGCGACTTCTCGTTCTGCATCGAGACCACGGTGCCGGTCGGGATGTGGGTCAGCCGGACCGCGGAGTCCGTCGTGTTGACCGACTGCCCGCCGGGGCCGGAGGACCGGAACACGTCGACGCGGATGTCGTTCTCGGGGATGTCGATCGACTCGGTCTCCGGCATGAGCGGGATGACCTCGACCGCGGCGAACGACGTCTGGCGCTTGCCCGCGGCGCCGAACGGCGACATCCGGACGAGCCGGTGCGTGCCGGCCTCGATCGACAGGGTGCCGAAGGCGTGCGGCGAGTCGACCTCGAACGTGGCCGACTTGATGCCGGCCTCTTCGGCGTAGGACGTCTCCATCACGGTGGTCTTGTAGCCGTGCTGCTCGGCGTACCGCAGGTACATGCGCAGCAGCATCTCGGCGAAGTCCGCGGCGTCGACGCCACCGGCACCCGCCCGGATCGTGATGACCGCGGGTCGGTCGTCGTACTCGCCGTCGAGGAGCGTCTGCACCTCGAGGTCGCCCATGGTCTTCTGGATCGCCTTGAGCTCGGCGGCGGCCTCGTCGGCGGAGTCCTGGTCGTCGGCCTCGTTCGCCATCTCGACCAGCACCTCGAGGTCGTCGATGCGCCGTTCGGTGTCGGTGATCTTCTTCAACTCGGACTGCCGGTGCGAGAGCGCGCTCGTCACCTGCTGCGCGTGCTCGACGTCGTCCCAGAGGTCCTGGGCCCCGGCCTGCTCGCTGAGGTCGGCGATCTCACGCTGCAGGCGGTCGACGTCGACCACCGAGCGGATGTTGCCGAAGGTCTCGCGGAGGGCGGAGAGCTGCTCGGTGAAGTCCAGTTCGACCATGATCACCGATCCTACCGGTGCTGCCGGGCCGGGAGGCGCGGTGCGGCCCCGGCGGACCGGTCAGCGCCCCAGGAGCGGTTCCCTCGACGCCATCCCCGCGGCCCCGGCGCGCGCGACCGCTCCGGCAGCGCG
>NZ_BACZ01000576.1 GCF_000333375.1 Curtobacterium sp. B18 | reverse complement strand
CGTCCCGCACCATCTCGGACAAGCGTCTTACCGGGGTCCGAAAGTTTGCGAACGCTTCGCTTCGGCGCACCGAATCATCGTGGGGTTCGAGTCCCTGCAGCGCCTCCAAGGGGCACCAACGCCGGCCAGCGGCGCCAGTCGATGTACCGGCTGGACTCCCCGTACGATTGACGTCGTGTCCAAGGTCCTGAGCAGTCTCCCCGTCGGCGAACGAGTCGGCATCGCGTTCTCCGGAGGTCTCGACAGGTACGGCCGTGCGGAAGACCTCGCCGGCATGTTCATCGTGTTCGTCGTCGCACTGTCGGCCGTCGTCGCCGGGTGGCAGGCCATCGACCGGTTCATCACCCCTCGACCGATCGAGAA
>NZ_BACZ01000577.1 GCF_000333375.1 Curtobacterium sp. B18 | reverse complement strand
CCCGTGCACGTCACCGCGTCGACGTCCCTCTGACGGGGGTCACCCGTGCCGACCGTCCGATGCGGTGCAGGCATCTCGATACCCGCGGGTACCCCTGCACTGGGNCCACGGAAAACCCCCTCGCCCCCTCGTTGTGGGACTGCGGCGGCCGATCCGTGCCGACGTAGCGTGGTCGGGCGCCGAACCCCACCGGCGCTCGTCCCCACGACCCCCGCGCGACCCGAAGGAGGCTCCGCAGCTCATGGCCACGCTGTCCGAGATCCTCATCCTCAACGGAGCCCTCCCGATCGAGCACCTCGACTCGATGACCGGCGACGAGGAGATCGACGACCGGTCGATCCGCTCGCTCGTCGACCAGGGCCTCGTCAGCGAGGCGCAGTACATCACCGCCCGTGCCGCGTCGAACAACTCCAAGACCGTCCCGCTGACGGACTACCCGGTCGACGGCACCGCGGTGTCGATGCTCCCCGCGGCGCTCTGCCGTCGGCACGGGGTGCTCGGCGTCGGGTTCGAGGGCGAGGTCCTCGTGCTCGCGATGGTGAACCCGACGAACGTCCTCGCGATCGACGACGCCCGGACCGCCTCCGGTCGCCCCGTGAAGCCGCTGCAGGTCGAGGAACGTGACCTCGCCGCCGCGCTCGACCGCTACCTGCGTGCCGACGACGAGCTGAACGACCTGACCTCCTCGCTCGAGGAAGAGGCGTCGGCGCAGACGCAGCAGCAGGTCGACCTGACCGACGGCGCCCTCGACGACGTCCCGATCGTCCGGTTCGTGAACCTTAGACTTGCGCTCGGACAGCTTGCTTACGTGTCTGCCTTAGACAGGGTCATGACTGGGACGGAACGCCAGACTGCTCCTGCTCCTGCTCCTGCTCCTTGACCGTGGCTGGTCTCTGGCGAACCGGATCAGTTTCACGGATGTCGGTACGAACTAGAGCCAGGACAGCCAGGTTGTTCTCGATCATCTTTACCAACGACTCGCACGCTGAACTCCGTTTGATGCCGTGAGCTTGCATGGTCATCGACGTCCGCCTTGCGACCTGATGGTTACTCCGGCTCTGCGAAGCTTGTGGATGACCGACTGACGTGAGATGCCGCTGCTCTCGGTGGCGCTGGCGGTGCCGCCCAAGCGATCCTCGTCGGCGCTCGGCGTGTTCCTGTCGATCGTGATGATCGTGACCTACCACAAGATCAACGAATATGCCTCGGCGGTCGCCGCGCTGGGCAAGATCAACCCGATCATCGCGCTCTGGGTGCCGTTCCTGCTCTTCTCGGCGCTGATCTGGTGGATGTACCATACGCTCGCCCACAAGCCGGGTGGCCAGCCGATCGGCGCGCTGGAACGCGGGTTCGAGAAGCTCGCCGCCAATTTCGGCCGCTGGTTCCGCCGTCCGCTGATGTCGCTCGTGAGGCTCCGGAGGTCGAGGACCTCGCCGTCGTCGTCGATCGCCACGGGGATCTCGCTCCCCGCCGGGCCAAGTCGTGCGAACCGCATCGTTCCTCGCTCTCCTGCTGCGCCGGTGCAGCGGAAACATCCTATGTCTGCGTCGGCGCTCCGGCAAGGTACACACGCTTGGCCGTTCCCCGGAAGACCGCGTCGCGTTCGGTCGACGAGAGTTCGGCGAGTGCGTCGCCCGTCGTCCGCAGCACCTTCGCGTACCGGGGGGCCACGTCAAACCGGCCAGTCGGACCGAACAGCAGCGGTCGGGCCCAAA
>NZ_BACZ01000578.1 GCF_000333375.1 Curtobacterium sp. B18 | reverse complement strand
TCATCTCGGAGGGGTAGCCGATGAGCGACTCCACCCCGCCGAGCGACTCGGCGAGCGCGAACACCTCGGTCGACTCGGCGAACCGCCGGGCCGCCTCGGGGCCACCGGTGAGGGCGACGGAGAGCATGCCGCCGAAGCCGCGCATCTGCCGCGCGGCCACGTCGTGCCCGGGGTGGTCGGCGAGACCCGGGTAGTACACGCGCTCGACCCCGGGAGCGCCGACGAGCGCCTCGGCGACGGCCTGGGCGTTGGCGGAGTGCCGTTCCATCCGGACCGCGAGGGTCTTGATGCCGCGGGTGGTCAGGAACGCGTCGAACGGCGACGAGATCGCCCCGGCGCCGAACTGCAGGAACTGCACCTGCTCGGCGAGTCGCTCGTCGGCCAGCACCACGGCACCGCCGACGACGTCCGAGTGCCCGCCGAGGTACTTCGTGGTGGAGTACACGACCACGTCGGCGCCGAGCGACAGCGGCTGCTGCAGGTACGGCGACGCGAAGGTGTTGTCCACGACGACGACCGCACCGGCCGCGTGCCCGATCTCGGCGAGGGCCGCGATGTCGGCGATCTTCATGAGCGGGTTCGTCGGGGTCTCGACCCAGAGGAGGGTCCGCTCCGGAGCGCCCTCGAGCGCTGCACGGACCCGGTCGGTGTCGCTCATGTCGACGACGACGAGCTCGACGCCCCACGGGACGTGCAGTCGGCTGACCAGGCGGTGGGTCCCGCCGTACACGTCGTTGCCCATCACCACGCGGGCACCGGGTGCGAGCGTGGCCCGGAGCAGGGCGTCCTCGGCGGCCAGGCCGGACGCGAACGAGTACGCGGCGACCCCGCCGTCGAGGTCGGCGAGCAGCGTCTGCAGTCCGTCGCGCGTCGGGTTGCCGGAGCGGGAGTACTCGTAGCCGTTGCGCATGCCGCCGACGCCGTCCTGCACGTACGTGGACGTCAGGTGGATCGGCGGGATCACCGCGCCGGTCGGGCCGTCGGGCTCCTGGCCGGCGTGGATCGCGCGGGTGCTGAACTCGGTCATGGGGTCTGGTCTCCAGGTCGGATCGGACGCGGCGCGCCGGGCGCGCTCGGTGCACGCGTCACGTCGCGCGCACCGTCGGGGTCACTCGGACAGGTAGCTGAGCAGGTCGTGTCGCGTGAGGACGGTCACCGGCTTGCCGTCCTCGACGACGAGCAGGGCGTCGGCCGACCCGAACGCACGACGGGCCGACGAGACGGACTCGCCGACGCCGATCAGCGGGAGCGGCTCCCCCACGAAGTCGGTCAGGGCGTCCGACATCTTCGCGGCCCCGGTGAAGACGTGCTCGAGCAGCGCCTTCTCCTCGACCGCGCCGACGACCTCGCCGATGACGACGGGCGGCTCGGCGGTGAGCACGGGCATCTGCGAGACGCCGTACGTGGACATGATGTCGACGACGTCCCGCACGGTGTCCGCCGGGTGCGCGTGCACCAGGTCCGGCAGACGACCGTCCTTGCCCGCGATGAGCGACCCGACGGTGCGCTCGTCGTCGGTCTCGGCGAAGCCGTACGAGCGCATCCACCGGTCGTG
>NZ_BACZ01000579.1 GCF_000333375.1 Curtobacterium sp. B18 | reverse complement strand
ACGGTCTGTTCACCGCCGGCATGGCCGACCCGGCGAACTTCGTGCCGCTGACAAGCGCCGACAACGTGCTGCACCTGATCCTCGCCGTCGCGATGATCGTCCTCGGGCTGCTGCTCCCGCGCGTCGGGACCCGTCGGGTCTGACCCGTCCGTCGGCGGTCCAGCCGCCGACAGCACCCACGACCGGAGCCGGTCTGGGCCACGCGATCAGGTGGTCCAGGCCGGCTCCTCGTCGTGCGGGGGCAGCCCCAGCCTCAGCGCGCGGGCGCGGTCCCGAGCACCAGGTCCCGCACCTGTGCGGCGGCGCCGAGCGCCACCGCGTCGGACCCGAGCGACGACAGTGCCAGCCGGATCGGCGCACCGCTGACCGGGGGTTCCAGCGCGATGGCTCGGCTGATGGCCGGCTCGAGCAGGTCCCAGGAGCGGGCGATCCCGCCGCCGATGACGATGGTCGTGACGTCGAGGATCCCCGCCGTGAGCAGCGCGGCGCGCGCGAGTCCCCACCCGGCGGTCTCGAACACCGCGGCGGCGTCCGGGTCCCCGGTGCGAGCGGTGTCGGCGACCTCGCGCACGGTCACGCGTCGCCCGGTCCGTTCGGCGTAGCGGTCGGCGATCCCGCGGGCACCGGCGATCGTCTCGAGGTGGCCGACCTGTCCGCACGTGCACACCGCGTCGCCGAAGCCGGGGACGTGGCCGATCTCCCCCGCTGCACCGCGGGGTCCGGCGAACAGGGAGCCGCCGAGCACGAGGGCGCCGCCGACACCGGTGCCGAGCGTCATGCCGAGGACGTCCGGCTCCCCGGCCACGGCTCCGGCGGCGACCTCGCCGAGGAGGAACGCGTTCACGTCGTTGTCGAGCGTCGCGGGGACACCGAGGGCCGTGGTCACCGCGTCGGTCACGCCGTACCCGGCCCAGCCGGTGAACGAGTTGCCGGTCACGAGCACGGTGCCGGTGGTCGCGTCGACCACGCCGGCAGCGCCCACCCCGACCCCCGTCACGGAGGCGCGGTGCCGGTCGAGCAGGTCCGTCACGGCACCGAGGGCGGCCGTCACGATCGCCGCGCCGCCGGCGTGTGCCGGTGTCGGCAGGTCGACGCGGTCGATGACCTCGAGCGCCGGGGTCGCGAGGACGACCTTGGTGTTCGTCCCGCCGACGTCGACGCCGGCGACGACCTCGTTCACGCGGTCACCGCCCCGAGGGTCGCGAGCCGTTCGGCCCGCCGTTGCCGCTGCACCACCGGATCGGGGACGGGCACCGCCGCGAGCAGTCGCCGCGTGTAGTCGGTGGTCGGGTGCACGAGCGTGGCGCCGGTCGGGCCCTGCTCCTCGACGATCCCCTGGCGCATCACGACGACCCGCTCGGCGAACTGCTGCACGACGGCGAGGTCGTGCGAGACGAACAGGCACGCGAAGCCGAGGTCGGCCTGCAGCTCGCGCAGCACCTCGAGCACCGTCTCCTGCACGCTCACGTCGAGGGCGCTGGTCGGTTCGTCGGCGACGAGCAGCCGCGGCGAGAGCACGAGCGCCCGGGCGAGCGACACGCGCTGCCGCTGGCCGCCGGAGAGTTCTCGGGGTGCCCGCGACGCCAGGGTGCGGGGCAGCCGGACGGCGTCGAGTACCTCGTCGATGCGCTTCCGCCGGTCGGCCCGGACATGCCTCGCCGGTGCACCGCGAGCGGCTCGGCGATGCACTCCGCGACGGACATCCGCGCGT
>NZ_BACZ01000580.1 GCF_000333375.1 Curtobacterium sp. B18 | reverse complement strand
CGTCCCAGGTGGTCGCCAGCCGCTGCGCGGCGTCCCACGAGGGGTTCACGGCGTCGCCGCCGAACGGTTCGAAGGCGGTCAGCAGGACGGTCGGTTCGGTCGCGTCAGCCACGTCCTCATCGTAGGGACCTGCGGGCCGGGAGGCGCGGTGCGGGGCCGAACCGCGCCTCCCGTTCGTCGGATGGTCACCAGCCGCTCAGCGGCCCGTCCGCGCGCCTGATCCCCGGAGCGCGGTCAGTCCTCGACGTCGAAGACCACGACGCGGTCGCTCGCGCCCTGGATGTACGCGGCGACCGGCTGGTGCTCCTCGTGCGGCAGGTACCCGGCGAGCGCCGCGCGGTCCCGGAAGCGCACGACGAGCATCCAGTCGAAGCCGCCCTCGAGCCCCTCGGTGCTGATGCTCTCGCCGGACCGGACCGACTCGACCCCGTCGATCCGGGGCAGGTGCTCCCGCACGAGTTCGTCGGCCCGTGCCGACGGATGGGTCGTCGCGTGGTCCCACGCGACGAGGACCACGTGTGTCGTCCCGCTCATCGTGTCCTCCTAGAACGCCGGGGTGCCGCCGGCGACGGTGATCGTCGATCCGGACTGGTAGCTCGACTCGGGGCTGACGAGGTGCACGTACGCCGCGGCGAGTTCGGCCGGCTGCCCGGGCCGTCCGAACGGCGACTGCTCACCGAAGTGTGCCACGGTCCGGGCGTCGTCGGACCCGGGCTGGAGCGGCGTCCACACCGGGCCCGGAGCGACCGAGTTCACGCGGATGCCCTTCGGCGCGAGCTGCTGGGCGACGGCCTCGGTGAAGAGCTTGATCGCACCCTTCGACACGGCGTAGTCGATCTTGTCCGGCGACGGCGTGCTGGCCTGGATGGACCCGGTCGTGACGATCGTGGAGCCCGGTTCGAGGTGCGGCACGGCGGCCTTGGTCAGCCAGAAGAGCGAGTAGATGTTCGTCTTGAAGGTCGAGTCGAAGTGCTCGGTCGTGAGGGTGAGGATGTCGTCGTTGCTGTCCATCCGGCCCGCGACCATGACGAGCGTGTCGAGACCGCCGAACTCGTCGACGGCCCGCTGCACGAGGTCGGTGCAGTACTGCTCGTCGGAGATGTCCCCCGGGAACAGGACCGCACGACGCCCCTCGCCCTCGAGCAGGTCGCGCACCTGTTCGGCGTCCTCCTGCTCGTCGGGCAGGTAGGAGAGGACGAGGTCGGCGCCCTCGCGGGAGAGCGCGATCGCGGCGGCGCGGCCGATGCCCGAGTCGGCGCCGGTGACGATCCCCCGGTAGCCCGGCAGGCGCCCGTGTCCGACGTAGCTCTCCTCGCCGTGGTCGGGCTTCGGGTCCATCTTCCACGCGGCCCCGGGGAGCGACTGCTCCTGCTCCGGGTACGGCGGCGCCGGGTAGAGGGTGTTCGGGTCGCGCTTGTCGTCCTGGCTCATGCCCCCACGATGCCCGGCGCCCCCTTCACGATGGCTCAGCCCGGCATCCACCACCTGAGCACTCGACGTCGACACGGTCCTTGACAACCTTATCGGGATTAACGAGCTTCGATAAGGTTGGAAAGGTCGATAAGGAGGACCCCGTGGATCGAGTACGCAACCCCTACACGCCGAACGCCGGTTCCGCGCCACCGGTCCTCGCCGGACGCGATGCCGAACTGAAGGACTTCGAGAGCGTGCTCGAGCGCCTCGCCAGCGGCAAGACCGACAAAGCGGTCGCGGCGATCGGCCTCCGAGGAGTCGGCAAGACCGTCCTGCTCGGCGAGTTCGAACGGATCGCACGCGAGCACAAGTGGGTGGCGGTACCCGCCGAGATCTCGAAGACGAAGGAGTTCGGGCCGCAGCTCGCGAACCTCGTGCGCAAGGCGCTGTTCCAATTGTCACCGAAAGCGCGCTGGAACGACGCTGCGAAGCGGGCCGCCGGCGTGATCCGGTCGTTCTCGATGACCGTGCAGCCCGATGGGGCGCTCACGGCGGGCCTCGACGTCGAGAAGATCGACGGAGCAGCCGACTCTGGACAGTTCGACGAAGACCTCGCTGATGTGCTCGAGTCGCTCGGAGAGACCGCTCGCGATGTCAGGCGCGGAGTGGTCTTCCTGCTCGACGAGATCCAGTTCCTCTCGAAGGACGAACTCGAGGCCTTGATCGGTGCCATCCACCGCTGCATCCAACGACGGCTCCCGATCACCGTTGCCTGTGCGGGCCTCCCGCAGCTCCCTGGCGTCGCGGGAGACGCGAAGTCCTACGCCGAGCGACTGTTCCACTACATCCAGGTGATCGAGCTCGGACCCGCCGACGCGAGACAGGCCATCGTCGCACCGGCTGCCGAGGAGGGCGTCCGGTTCGAGGACGCGGCAGTCGACGCGATCATCGAGTACACGGACGGCTACCCCTACTTCCTGCAGGAGTTCGGACGGTCGGTGTGGGATCTCGCGGAGGGACCCGTCATCACCGCCGCGGAGGTCGCTGACGCGCGGTACCTCGTGGAGGCAGAACTCGACGAGAGCTTCTTCAAGACGAGAGTGCAGCGGAGCACGAAGGAGGAGCTCCGTTACCTCCGAGCGATGGCTGCCCTGGGCCCGGAGCCCCAGAAGGCGTCGGACGTCGCGGAACAGCTCGGGAAGACCTCCGAGCAGGTCGCACCGCTCCGAGCTCGACTCATCGCCAAGGGACTCCTGTACACACCCAAGTTCGGCTTCGCCGAGTTCACGGTCCCGCAGTTCGACAAGTTCATGCTGCGCTACATCCCAGACTTCTGACCCTCTGGCCTCGGCGACGGTCCGAGTGTGAAGGCGTCGGATCCCCCCCCCCCGAACTGGGTGAAGCGCGAATCGGCCTGTGTTGCCCAAGACGCTGCAAACCAGCCGGGCGAGGGCTACGAAAGAGCTGTGGGCATGAACAAGGCCCCCGCCGACGCATCGTCGTGTCGGTCCCCATGAGAGAGAGGTCGCACCATGACCAGCAACGCAGCAACGAACCGCACCGCCAACGGCTCCACCTGGACCCAGAAGGGCGCACTCGTCTTCGGGATCGTCTTCCTCATCGTCGGTGTGGCCGGCTCATCCCGGGTC
>NZ_BACZ01000581.1 GCF_000333375.1 Curtobacterium sp. B18 | reverse complement strand
CATCCGCACGGGCGCGCGCACACGCTCGCGCGCGGGTGCCCGCACAGGCGCCCGCACCAGCGCCCGCGCCCGCGCCCGCGGACAGCAGGACGCCCGGTGACCACACGGTCACCGGGCGTCCTGTCGATCGGAGGAACGATCAGGCGGGGAGCTGGAGCTCCTGGCCGGCGTAGATCAGGTTCGCGTCGTCGATGGTCGACGTGTTCGCGGCCCACAGCTCGTTCCAGCCGCCGTCGATCTTCAGCTTCGTCGCGATGCTGTCGAGGGTCTCGCCGGACACGACCGTGTAGGTCTTGCCACTGGTCTTCACGGGGGCCGGCTTGCTCGGGGCAGCCGGGGCAGCCGGAGCGGCCTTCGTCGCGGGCGCGGTCGCCTGCTGCTGCGGCGCGGCCTGCGTCGCCGGGGCCTGCTGCTGCGGTGCGGCCTGCTGCGTCGGCGCGGCCGGGGCAGCGGCCTGCGGAGCGGCGCCGGTCGTGCCGCTCAGCCCGAGCTTCGCGGAGCAGGCGGGCCATGCGCCCCAGCCCTGCGAGGCGAGGACGCGCTCGGCGACGGCGATCTGCGCGGAACGGCTCGCAGCGGCCGGGTTGCCCGAGCCGCCGTTCGCCTGCCAGGTACCGAGCGAGAACTGGAGGCCGCCGTAGTAGCCGTTGCCGGTGTTGATCGCCCAGTTGCCGCCGGACTCGCACTGCGCGAGGGCGTCCCAGGTCGAGCCGGATGCTGCGTTCGCGGGCGCCGCCGCGAGGCCGACACCCGTCGCGGCGATGCCTGCGAAGGCGAGGCCACCGACGATGGTGCGGGTACGAGAAAGCTTCTTCATGGTTGATTGCTCCACCGGGACCACGGATCGAGAGCCGATCGCCACTGCCCGTCCCGACCGATCGCGGTCGTTTCGTGGGGTGCGCCTCCGGGGGCAGTGGTCTCGTGCCGGGGCGCCTGGTCGGCCACCATAGGAAACTCTGCACCGTTATCAAACCGAGACAAACGGTTCTACCCATCGGTGCTGGGTCTCGCGAGGAGGAACCTGTACGCCGCGATGCCCATGGGCATGGTCATCGCCTCGGACCCGGTGCCACGACCTTGGCAATTCCCTGGCAATGCCGGTCTGGAGGCACGTGGCGGCGTCGAGCCGCGCCTCCTGTCCGTCGATCGGTCACGCCCGGGACAGCAGCGTCACCGCTTCGAGGTGGCCCGTCTGCGGGAACATGTCGAGCACCCGCGCACGCCGGAGACCGAACGACGGCATCCGCGCGAGGTCCTTCGCCAGTGTCACCGGGTTGCAGCTCGAGTAGACGACGTGCTGGACGTCGGACTCCTCGAGCCAGGTCGACAGCGCCGTACCGATCCCCCGGCGGGGCGGGTTCACGACGACGAGCTCGGGCACGGTGTCCGGGCGGGCGCGGAGTGCGTGCTCGGTCGCGTCGTCGGCGGCGAAGCGCACGTCCTCGAGGCCGGCGTCCCGCGCGGACTGCTTCGCGGACCGGACGGCCTCGTGGCTGGTCTCGATCCCGGTCACCGCGCGTCCGGGCCGTGCGGCGTGCAGGGCGAACCCGCCGACGCCGCAGTAGAGGTCCCACATGGACGCCGGAGCAGCCTCGTCGATCCACGCCGACGCCTGGGCGTACAGCTCGGTGGCCACGTGCGTGTTCGTCTGGAAGAAGCTCTGCGGGCGCAGGTGCATCGTGACGTCCCCGAGCCGCATCGACAGCGTCTGCCGCTCGGTGAGGACGATCTCGCGCTCGCCCTCGGTCACGGCCTTGTGCTCCGGCAGCAGGTTGGCGGTCACGACGACCGCGTTCGGCAGCACCCGGTGCAGCGCGTCGAGGTGCTGCCGGAGCCGTGGCAGCTGCCCCTCGGAGCGGAGCACGAACCGCACCATCAGCTCCCCGTCGGGCGACTCCGTCACGAGCACGAACTTCAGCTCGCCGCGGCGGGACGGGACGTCGTAGGGGATGAGCCCGGCGTCCGCGACGAACGCGGCGAGGATCGGCAGCGCGTGCTGGATCCCCGGCGTGCAGATGCCGCAATGCCGCAGGTCGACCCCGCGCTGCCGGTGGTCGAGGATGCCGACGGTGGGCTGCTGGACCGTCCCGCCGACGACCATCTTCGCCTTGTTGCGGTAGGCCGACTCCGGGCTGGTGATCGCCGGCAGCCACTCAACCGTCCCCGGGCCGCCGACGGCCTCGACCGCGTCGTGCAGGAGCTCACGCGTGCGGAGTTCCTTGTCGAGGACCTGCTCGGCGTAGGGCTGCCCCATGAGCGTGCACGAGCGGCACACCCCGCGGTCGAAGTAGTCGCACTGCATGGCCGGGTCAGGATACGGCAGCGGCGTCCCTCGTGGTGGTGGCGATCCGGTACACGGACGTCGTCGCGGCGAGGAACAACGTCGTGCCGTCGTCGCCCCCGAAGCAGAGGTTCGCCGTGACCTCGGGGACGACGACCGCGCCGATCCGGGTGCCGTGCGGGTCGAACACGACCACACCGCGGTGCGACGACGACCAGACGTTGCCGTCGACGTCCACGCGGATGCCGTCCGGGACGCCCTCGCCCGGTTCGAGCCGGGCGAACACGCGGCCATTCTTGAGCAGCTCGCCCCGGACACCGCGCCGGTCGTAGGCCCGGATCACCGGTTCGTCGCCCGAGGAGCTCGCGACGTAGAGCACCTGCTCGGACGGGTCGAACGCCAGCCCGTTCGGCTCGTCGACGTCGGTGGCGACCGGGCGCAGGTCCTCGCCGTCCGGCCCGCAGCGGAACACCCAGTGGTCGCCGTACTCCCGCTCACCGGGGTGGCCCTCGCGTGGCTGCGTGATGCCGTAGGCGGGGTCGGTGAACCACACGCTGCCGTCCCGCGCGACGACGACGTCGTTCGGGGAGTTCAGCCGGACGCCGTGCCAACGGTCGACGACGGGCGTGACGACACCGTCCCGGTCGCGCTCCACCCGTCGGTGTCCGTGCGAGCACTGCACGACGCTGCCGCCCCGGTCGAGGGTGCGCCCGTTCGTGAACTCCACCCCCTGCGCGTACACCGAGGTCTCCCCCGAGTCGGCGTGCCACTGGAGTACACGGTCGCCGGGGATGTCCGACCACCGCAGCGTGCGCGTCGCGGGGATCCAGCACGGGCCCTCGGCCCAGGTGCTGCCCGTCGCGATGCGCTCGAGCGCGCCGGGGTCGGGGACGAGGTCGCTGAACGTCATGGGTTCTCCTTCGAACACGTCGAGCCTATGCGCCCGTGCGGTCGATGATCTCGGTCATCGCCGCGCCCGCGCCGTCCGGGTCCCCGTCGACGACGGCGCGGGCGAGCCGGGCGTGCAGCCCGACGTCGTGGACCGCGGGTCGGATGCCCGCCCGCTCGTCGAGGGCCCGGGCGACGACCCGGTGCAGCCGTCCGTACAGTGCGTTCCCGGACAGCTCCAGCACCAGACGGTGGACCTCGCGGTCGGCCTGGAGGAACGTGGCCGCGTCGTCCGGACCGGTGGCGGCGGCGAGGCGGTCGGCGGCGGCGAGCAGTGCCTCCTGGCTCGCACGCTGCGACGCGTCGGACGCGCGCCCGGCCGCCGCGCGGGCAGCCGCCGGTTCGACGGCGCGGCGGAGCGCGCGGAGCTCCGCGAGCGTCGCCTCGCGCGCAGGACCCGCCAACCGCCACCCGACGACGCGGGGGTCGAGCACGTCCCACTCCGAGGCCGGCAGGACCCGGAGCCCGACCCGCCGACCCGCACTCAGCAGCCCGAGGCCGACGAGGACGCGGACGGCCTCGCGGACGATGCTGCGGCTCGACCCGGTGCGGGAGACGAACCCGTCGATGCTGTCGCGGTGCCCCGGGGGCAGCGACCCGTCGACGATCGCGGTGCCGAGCCCGTCGAGCACCCGGTCGAAGATCACCGCTGCGACACCGGACTGACCACGAGCTCGTCGACGCGCACGTGCGACGGCGCCTCGAGCACGAAGGACACGGCGCGGGCGACGTCGTCCGGTCGGAGCATCACCGCACGGGCGGCCGCGTCCGGCACCGACGGCCGCTGGTCGAGGAAGTCGGTGGCGACGTCACCCGGGCACAGGTGGGTCGCTCGGACGCCGTGCGCGGCCTCCTGCTGGTTGAGGGTCCGCACGACCGAGCCGAGCGCGGTCTTCGACGCCGAGTACGCGACCCCGGCACCGGGCTGGAACGACCAGCCGGCGTACGAGGACACGACGACGACGGTCCCGCCGGACGCGCGCAGCGCGGGCAGCGCCCGGTCGAGGACCGTGACGACCGCGGTGAGGTTGGTGTCGATCACCGCGCGGACGTCCGACAGCGACTGGTCGTCCCAGCGACGCCTCGGCGCGTTCAGCCCGGCCGACAGGACGAGCCCGTCGAGCCGTCCGTGCCGGGCGAGCAGGGTCTCGCCGGCCGCGGCGACCGCGTCCGGGTCAGCCGCGTCGAGTGGCAGTACGTCCGCCGTCCCGCCCGCGTCGCGGATCGCGTCCGCGACCTCGGCGAGCCGGTCCGCCCGGCGGCCGCTCAGCACCACCGTCCAGCCGTCGCGGGCGGCCGCGCGGGCGCTCGCCGCCCCCATCCCGCTGCCGCCGCCGGTGACCCAGAGCACACGTGCACCATCCATGCGGGAATGGTATGCCTATTCCAGCGCGGTCGGACCACGACCGCACGACGACGGGAGCGACGATGCACCTCGACCTGACCGACCGCGTGGTCGTCGTGACCGGGGCGGCCCGCGGCATCGGTGCCGTGCTCGCCGCCCGGTTCCACGCCGAGGGGTGCCGGGTCGTCGCGCTCGACCTGGCCTTCGACGGGCCGGGGTCGAGCGGGACCGGCGCCGGGACATCGGCCGGGGCGGGTGCCGGGGCCGGGGTGTCCGCGGCCGGGGCCGGGGTGTCCGCGGCCGACCGGTCCGCCGGTGCGCCGCCGGTCGACCGGATCGTGTGCAACGTCGCCGACCCCGACTCGGTCCGCCGCGCGGTGGACGAGGTCGTCCGACGCCACGGGACGATCGACGTCCTCGTCAACAACGCCGGCATCAACGTCGAGGGCGCCGTGGCGGACCTCGGGTGGGACGACTGGCGGCGCTGCATGGACGTGAACGTGGGCGGGACCTTCCTGGTGAGCCAGGCCGTCGCGCCCGTGATGCAGCGAGCCGGCCGCGGACGGATCATCAACGCGGCGTCCTTCGCGGCGATCGTGCCGAGCGTCGGCAGCGCTGCCTACGCGGCGTCGAAGTCGGCCGTCGTGGCGTTCACCCGGGTGCTCGCGTCGGAGCTCGGGCCGTGGGGCATCACCGTGAACGCCTACGCGCCCGGCATGGTGCCGACGGCGATGAACGGATTCGAGACGATGCCGACCGCGGCGCAGGACCGGCTCCTCGACACGCTCTCGCTGCGCCGGTGGGAGACCGCCGACGACGTGGCCGATCTGCTCGTGTTCGTGGCGAGCGACGCCGCCGGGTACGTCACGGGCACGCTGCTGGACGTGTCCGGCGGCAAGCTCGCGACCCAGATCCCGGCACGGGCGTACGGCCGCTGATCCGAGGAGACCGGACCGGACAGGGCGGCGGGCAGACGGGCAGAGTGGTGCTGGAAGCCTGATCCTCGATCGGCCTCCCTGTCCGCCCACTCAGGAACTCCACATCCCCCTCTCCGTAGGCTGTGAGGGCCCAGTGAGCCGGACTGCAGCCCGACCCCGAGGAGGTGCCCGATGGTCATCGTCCTCGTCGCGTTCGCGATCGTCGCCCTGATCGTCCCCGCCCTGACCCCCGTCCTCGGCCGCCGTGTGTTCCACGTCGCGGCCGTCGCACCGGCAGCGGCCGCGGTCCTCACCGTGGCGCAGACCGGTCCGGCGCTCGACGGCGGGGTCACCGAGCGGTTCCGGTGGGTGCCGCAGCTCGACCTCGCGATCGCCCTGCGGATGGACGCCCTGTCGTGGGTCCTCGCCCTCGTGGTGAGCGTGGTCGGAGCGCTCGTCCTCGTGTACTGCGCCTCGTACTTCAGCCCGGACGAACCGGGGCTCGGCCGGTTCGCCGGGGTCCTCACCGCCTTCGCCGGGTCGATGTTCGGGCTCGTGGTCGCCGACGACGTCATCGTGCTGTTCGTCCTGTGGGAGGCGACGACGGTCTTCTCCTACCTGCTGATCGGGCACGACTCGGTGAAACGCGCCAGTCGCGCGGCGGCGATGCAGGCGCTCGTCGTCACCACCGCCGGCGGCCTGGCGATGCTCGCCGGTCTGGTGGTGCTGTCGGTCACCGCCGGTACGACGTCGCTCTCCGGGATCGTCGCCGACCCGCCGTCGGGGACGATCGTCTCGGTGTCCGTCGTGCTCGTCCTGCTCGGTGCGCTGACGAAGTCCGCCATCGTGCCGTTCCACTTCTGGCTCCCGGCGGCGATGGCGGCCCCGACCCCGGTGAGCGCGTACCTGCACGCCGCGGCGATGGTCAAGGCCGGCATCTACCTCGTCGCCCGGCTCGCCCCCGCGTTCGCGCTGCTCGGCGGCTGGCGCGAGACGATCACCGTGCTCGGTGTGCTCGGGATGCTCATCGGCGGGTACCGCGCGCTCCGCCAGACCGACATCAAGCTCCTGCTCGCCTACGGCACGGTCGCCCAGCTCGGGTTCCTCGTGCTCGCCGCCGGGTGGGGTGCTCCCGAGGTCGCCCTCGGCGGCGTGGCACTGCTGGTCGCGCACGCCGCGTTCAAGTCCACCCTGTTCCTCGTCGTCGGCGCGGTGGACCACGTCACGGGCACCCGCGACCTGGCGAAGCTGAGCGGACTCGGCCGGCGGATGCCCTGGACCACCGTCGTCGCCGTCCTCGCCCTGCTGTCGATGGCCGGCATCCCGCCGACGATCGGGTTCGTCGCGAAGGAGGCCGTGCTCACCGGCTTCATCGACTCGCTGCACGGCCCCGACGCCGCCTGGGCGTGGATCGCGCTCGTCGGCGTCACGATCGGCTCGGTGCTCACCGTGGCGTACTCGCTGCGGTTCCTGTGGGGTGCCTTCGGGCGGAAGCCTGGAGTCCCCGACACCGAACCGCACGGGCTGCACGGCCTCGGCGTCGTGCCGTCGGTGCTCGCCGTCACGGGCCTCGCGCTCGGGGTGGCGACGCCCCTCGTCGCGCTCGGCATCGAGCCCGCCGCACACGCCGCGGCCCTCGACGGCGAGGTCCCGCACCTCGCCCTCTGGCACGGACTCGAGCCGGCCCTCGGCCTGTCCGCCGTGACGCTCCTCGGCGGCATCGCACTGTTCGCCCTGCGCCGCCCGGTCGAGGCGCTGCAGCACCGCCTCGCCGGATCGCCGAGCGCGTCGGGCACCTACCGCCACCTCATGCGCGGCCTCGACCGCGTGGCGACCGGCCTCACCGCCGGCCTCCAGCGCGGTTCGCTCCCCTACTACCTGACCGTCATCCTGTCGGTGTTCGTCGCCGGGGCGCTCGTCAACCTGGTGGTCGGCGGCCCGTGGGCGTTCCACGTCCGGTTCGCCGACTCGTGGGGCCAGGTCCCGGTCGTGATCGTCATGTCGATCGCCGCGATCGCCGTCCTGACCGCCAAGACCCGCTTCGCCGCCGCCGTGCTCGTCGGCGTGACCGGCTACGGCATGTCCGTGCTGTTCGTCCTGCACGGCGCCGTCGACCTCGCCCTGACCCAGCTCGTGGTCGAGACCGTGACCCTCATCGCCTTCGTGCTCGTCCTGCGTCGGCTGCCCCCGCGGATCAACACGGCGAACCCGTCGCGGTTCCGGATCGCGCGGGCGCTGTTCGCCGGGCTGGCCGGCCTGACGCTGGCGGTCGTCGTGGTCGTCTCGGCGTCGGCCCGCACCGCCCGACCGCTCTGGCCGGACCTGCCGGCGCTGACGAGCTCGTTCGGGCACGGTCTGAACGTGGTGAACGTCGCCCTGGTCGACCTGCGCGGCTGGGACACCCTCGGCGAGCTGACGGTCGTGGTCGCCGCCGCGACGGGTGTCGCGAGCCTCATCTTCGTGAACTCCCGCGAGGACACCCTCCCCCGCCTCCGCGACCTGCCGGCCCGGCTCGCCCCGGGCCGCGAGGAGCGCACGGACGGCGAACCCCGCGCCTGGCTGCCGACGAGCGCTGCCATCCCGACCGGCCGTTCGGCCCTGCTCGACGTCGTGGTGCGGCTGCTGTTCCACGGCCTGATCGTGCTGTCGGTCTACCTGCTCTTCGCCGGACACAACGCGGCGGGTGGCGGGTTCGCCGGCGGGCTCGTCGCGGGCATCGCCCTCGCGGCGCGGTACCTGGCCGGCGGCCCGGCCGAGCTCGGCGCCGCGGCCCCGGTGCGCGCGGGTCGCCTGCTCGGCCTCGGCGTCGCGACCGCCGCGATCACCGCACTCGTACCGATGTTCTTCGGCAAGGAGGCCCTGTACTCCGAGTTCTTCGAGGCCACCGTCCCCGTGCTCGGCCACGTCGAGTTCGTCACCGCGACGTTCTTCGACATCGGCGTCTACCTCGTCGTCGTCGGCCTCGTGCTCGACGTCCTCCGCAGCCTCGGCGCCGAGGTCGACCGGCAGCGCCTCGAGGAGTCCGCGACGCCCGTGCGGGACGCCACCGAAGCCCCCACCCCGGAAGGGAGCGCCACATGACCGTCACCCTCGTGCTCGTCATCGCGATGGCGGTGCTGTTCTCCTGCGGGGTGTACCTGCTCCTCGAGCGCTCGCTGACCCGGATGCTGCTCGGGTTCCTCCTGCTCGGCAACGCCCTGAACCTGCTGCTGCTCGTGATGTCCGGCGCCGCCGGGAACCCGCCGATCGGCAAGTCGTCCGAGGGCATCACCGACCCGCTCCCCCAGGCGTTCGCCCTGACCGCCATCGTCATCACGTTCGCGGTGAGCGCCTTCCTGCTGGCGCTCATCCACCGCTCGTGGAAGCTCTCCCGCGCCGACGAGGTCGAGGTCGACGAGGCCGACGTCGCGATCGGCCGGGAACGCGACGAACCGGCAGACGAAGACCCCGAGACCACCACCGACGCAGAACAGGAGGCGACCCGATGACCTGGCTCGTCCCGCTCCTCGTCCTCGTCCCGCTGCTCGGTGCCGCGGTCGCGCTCGGACTCCTCAACCACCAGAAGCTCCAGCGCGCGATCACCGTCGTGGTGCTCGTCGTCGCCCTGGCCGTCGCCGCGACGCTCATGGTGCTCGTCGACCAGCACGGCACGTTCGTGGTGCAGGTCGGCGGCTGGGACGCGCCGTACGGCATCTCGCTCGTCGTCGACCGGCTGAGCGCCCTGCTCCTCACGGTGAGCGCGAGCGTGCTCCTGATCGTCCTGCTCTTCTCGATCGGCCAGGGGCTCGCGGCCGACGACGGCGAGGCACCGGTCACGATCTTCTACCCGACCTACCTCGTGCTCGCGGCCGGGGTCCTCGACTCCTTCATCGCCGGGGACCTCTTCAACCTCTACGTGGCGTTCGAGATGCTGCTCGTGGCGAGCTACGTGCTCATCACCCTCGGCGGCAGCGAGCAGCGCGTGCGAGCAGGCACCACGTACATCGTGACGAGCCTCATCGCGTCGGCGATCTTCCTCGCGGCGATCGGGCTCGTGTACGGCGCCACGGGCACCGTCAACATCGCCCAGATCAGCGAGCGGGTGGCGGGGCTGCCGGAGCACGTGCAGCTGCTCCTCCACACGATGCTGCTCATCGGGTTCGGCATCAAGGCGGCCGTGTTCCCGCTGGCGTTCTGGCTGCCGGACTCCTACCCGACCGCACCGGCCCCGGTGACGGCGGTGTTCGCGGGCCTGCTGACCAAGGTCGGCATCTACGCGATCATCCGGCTCGAGACGATCATCTTCCCGAGACCGCAGCTGAACACGGTGCTGCTCATCGTGGCGATCCTCACGATGGTGGTCGGCGTGCTCGGTGCGGTGTCGCAGACGGACGTGAAACGACTGCTGTCCTTCACGCTCATCAGCCACATCGGGTTCATGGTCATGGGCGTCGGCCTCGGCTCGGTCGCGGGGACGGCCGCCGCGGTCTTCTACACGGTCCACCACATCGTGGTGCAGACGACGCTCTTCCTGGTCTCCGGCCTGATGGAGCGCGTGGGCGGCACGACCTCGACGAGATCGCTCGGCGGACTGCTCAAGGCCGCGCCGCTGCTCGCCGCGCTCTACCTCGTGCCGGCGTTCAACCTCGGTGGCATCCCGCCGTTCTCCGGCTTCATCGGCAAGCTCGGGCTCTTCCGCGCCGCGGCGATCGACGGCTCACCGCTGGCGTACGCGACCATCGCCGCCGGTGTCGTGACGAGCCTCCTGACCCTGTACGCGCTCATGCGCGTCTGGGACGCCGCCTTCTGGCGGCCGAAGCCCGCGGCCGAGGCAGCGGCCCCGCACGCGAGCGTCGCGGAGCCGCACGCCCACCTGCGGTCGCCGGAACCGGCGCCCCTGACCGTCTCCGAGGAGACGGGCAAGGCCTTCCACCCGGGAGGCTCGGTGACGGTCACCGACGCACCGCACGCGAGCCGCGCCTCCCGTCCGGAGACCGCACCGACGGCCACGCAGGGCGGCGTCGGCGAGGCGCCCACCCACGTCCGGTTGCCGCGCATGCTCGTCGGCGTGACGACCGTGGCCGTGCTCGGCTCCGTCGCCCTCACCGTCGTCGCCGGTCCGCTGTACGGCTACGCGACCCGCGCGGCGGAGTCGCTCGAGTCCCCGGACCGCTACGTGCAGGCCGTGCTCGGGGGTGACCGGTGACCGCGAACAGCACCCGGCGCATCACGAACGCGCGGCGCATCGCCGTCGCGTGGCGCTACGACGTCCCCCTCGTCGCCGGGCTCACCGTGCTGTGGGCGCTCCTCTGGGGCTCGTGGACGCCGCTCACCCTGCTGTGCGGGATCGTCGTCGCGCTCCTCGTCACGCAGTTGCTCCCGCTGCCCCCGGTGCCGCTGTCCGCCCGGTTCTCGATCCCGCACGCGGCGTGGTTCCTCGTCGTCTGGTCCGGCCTCGTCGTGCTCGCCTCGTTCCGGGTCGCCTGGGTCGCGCTGCGCCCGCGCGGGGTCCGCCGGAGCTCGATCACGCTCGTGCAGCTCCACACGACGTCCGAGATGACCTTCACCCTGGCGACGCTCGCGATCTCGCTCGTGCCCGGCTCCTACGTCGCCGACGTCGACCTGCGCCGACGGCGGCTGCTGCTGCACGTGCTGGACACCGAGCGGGTCGAGCAGGTCGAGGCGGCCCGCCGCGAGGCGCTCGGCATCGAGACGCTCGTCATCCGCGCGCTCGGGTCGAAGCAGGACCTCTCCGAACTGTCCGAACCCCTGCCGGAGGTCACGCGATGAGCGCCGCAGTCGTCGTCATGGGGATCGGGATCGCCCTGGTGCTCGCGCTCCTCGGTGCCACCCTCGTGCTCGCGGTCCTCCGCATCGTGCGGGGTCCGACGATCCTCGACCGGATGATCGGCTCCGACATGGTGCTGACGACCGCCCTCGTCGTGATCGGCGCCGCGATGGTGATCCGGCGGGACCTGACCGCCGTCCCCGTCCTCGTCGTCATCGCGGCGACGAGCGTCTTCGCCACGATCGCCGTCGCGCGTGCGGTCACACCGTCCTCGGACCCGTCCGACGAGGGCCTGACCGTGACCACGCCCGAGCACGCCGACGACCAGGAGCGTCCCCAGTGATCGACATCATCCAGGGCTTCATCGACGGCGCCGGGGTACGCGCGTGGATCGCGCTCGCCCTGCTCCTCGTCGGGTCGGTGCTCTCACTCGGCGCCGGGGTCGGGATCGTCCGGTTCCCCGACCCGCTCGTCCGGCTGCACGCCATGGCGAAGCCGCAGGTCCTCGGGCTCGCGTTCACCCTCGCCGCGGTCGTGGTCGCCGTGTGGACGTGGACCGCGCTGTGGGTCGTCCTGCCGATCATGGTGTTCCAACTGTTCCTCGTGCCGGTGTCGACGCACATGATCGCGCGGGCCGGCCTGCGGGCGGACGACTACCGCCACGAGGACCTGCTCGTCGACGACACCGAGTCGTGACGAGCTGACGGCCCGGAGGCGCGGTGCGGGCCCGCACCGTCCCTCCGGACCGTCAGGCGGTCACGCGCGTGCGCGACGCGACAGCACGAGGTTCGCCACCGCGGCGAGCACGACGATCGCCGCGGACGCGGCAGGGAACAGCATCGCGGCACCGGCTCCGTGCTGTTCGGCGACGTCGCCCGTGATCGCCGACGCGACCGACTGGCCCACGATGACCGCGGAGCCGAGGATCGTCATGGTGGTCGCCGAGCGGCCGACGGGCGACCGGTCGGAGCCGAGGCTGTACTGCGCGACCAGGGTCGGGCCGATGCCGATGCCCATCACCGCGAGCACGACGCCCACGGCGACGACGGAACCGGCCTGCGAGAACCAGACCGCGCCGCCGAGCAGCACGACGCCGAACACGAGCCAGCGCCACCCGAGGGCGAAGCCGCGCGGGAACGCCGCCGAGCCGAGCGCGAGCCCCGCGGAGCCGATGCCCATCAGGCCGTAGAGCAGCCCAGCCTGCGACGGCTCGCCGTGCGTCTCCATGAACGCGGTGAGCGAGGTGAGGGTCGCGCCGAAGAACAGGCCGACACCGAGGATCCCCACCACGACGACGACGAGTCGGGGGCGGAGGAGCTGGCGCGCCGGGGCCTGCTCGAGCTCCTCGTGGCGGCCGAGCACGAGCTTGCCGGTCGGGTGCAGCGCGAACGCCGTGACGAACACGAACGTCAGCGCGGAGGCACCGGCGACGGCGACCCACGGGGCGATCGCGCTCGCGAGGATCCCGACGAGGAACGGCCCGATGATGAACACCGTCTCGTCGGCGGCGGACTCGTAGGCCATCGTGCCGCTCAGGACCTTGCTCCGACGTGCGGGCGCCATCCGCTGCCCGATGATCGCGACGAGCCGGGTCCGGGACATCGGGGCGACCTGCGGTGCCGAGGCGCCGATGCAGAACGCGAGCGCGAGCACCGCGACGTCCGGCGCCGTGCCGTCCACCACGAAGGGGAACACCCCGAGCAGCACGGCGTTCACGAGTCCGACTGGGACGAGCACGTTCCGCTGCCCGAAGCGGTCCGCAGCGGCACCGACGAGCGGGCCGAAGACCGCGGCGCCGATGCCGACCGAGGCGGAGTTCACGCCGCCGAGGGCGACCGAGTCACGGGCGGAGACGACGAGCGTCAGCACGCCGACGACCATCATCGCGAACGGGAGCCGGGCGACGAACGCTACGGGGAAGTACCAGCGTCCGGCGTGTGCGACGAGGGACCGGTCGTCGGTGGTCGCGGGGGCGGACGGGGTGGAGCTGGTCTGGAGCATGGAGGTGTGCCTTCTCGGCCCGGCCCGGGAGCTTCGGGGGCGGACCCATCGGGTGCCGCCGTTGTCCGCCGGGGAGCCGACGGCCGGTAGATACACACTGCGTGTTGGTGGAGCGGACCCAGGGTACCAGCGGTAACGGTTCGTCACCCGGGCCCGTCGCGGGGTGCGTCCTCCTATCGTGGCGGCCATGGAACAGCGACGCATGGGGCGGACCGGAGCCCCGGTCAGCGCGCTGACCCTCGGGACGCGTGCCGTGTCGTCCGTCGCCGAGCGTGACGTCGACGACGCCGTCCGGCTCGTCCACGAGGCGCTCGGGCGCGGGGTCACCGCGGTGGACGTGTCCGACGCGGACGGCGCGGGGCTCGCCGAGACCGTCCTCGGCGCGGCGCTCGGGGACCGACGGGACGACGTGTTCCTGGCGGTCCGGTTCGGCGACCCGGTCGACCACGACCCGTCGCACCACGGCAACGGTCGGCGCTGGATGTTCCGTGCGGTCGAGCGCAGCCTCGAGCGCCTCGGCACCGACGTCATCGACCTGTACCAGCCCGCGCACCCGGACCCGGCGACCTCGCTCGACGAGACGCTCGACGCGCTCGCGGACCTCGTCACCCAGGGCAAGATCCGCGCGTTCGGGATCCCGGGCTTCCCCGCCGAGGAGCTCGTCGAGGCGCAGTGGCTCCGGTCCGGCGGGAAGAGCGCGAGCGCGACCCACGCCCCGTACTCGATCACCACGCGCACCGCGGAGCGCACGGCCTTCCCGGTGGCCCGTCGGTTCGGCCTCGGTGTGCTCGCGGCAGCACCCCTCGCCGGCGGCTGGCTCGCCGGCGCGTACCGGGACGGCACCGCGCAGCCCCGGTCGCCACGCGCGCTCGAGCAGCCGCACGCGTACGACGTCGGCGCCCCGGCGAACCGTCGGAAGCTCGAGGTCGCCGATCGGCTCGGGCGCCTCGCCGACGAGTCCGGTCTGACGCTGCTCGAGCTCGCGGTGGGGTTCGCGCTGACCCATCCGGACGTGTCGTCGGTGGTCGTCGGGCCGCGCACGATCTCGCACGTCGACGCCTACGCGCAGGCGGCCGAGGTGGTGCTCGACGACGAGGTCCTCGACGCGATCGACCGGATCGTGCCGCCGGGGACGCACGTGCTGGAACAGGACACGGGCGTCGCGTTGCCGGGGCTCAGCCGGGAGCGCCTGCGCGGGCGCGTCCTCACCCCCTGACGGCTCCGCTCAGCGGTAGGCGAGCGTGCTGAGTGCCGCGTGCACGAGGATCACCGGCACCGCCAGTGCGTACGGGAGGCGGGCGGCGGTGCGCTCGAGCCGACCGAGGACGCCGTCGAGGGCGAGCGTCGTGCGCGCGGCGTCGGGACGCGCCGCTCGGGCGGTCGTGGTGCGGGCGGTGCGGGACTGCAGGATCGTGGTCATGGTTGACCTTCCGGGTCGGGAGCCGCCCCTCGCGGCTCGTGGTGTTCAACATATTGCACATCAGATTGCATGTCAACCGCTATGTCGACGGGCCTCGGTGCTGACCTAGGATCTCGACCATGGTGGAGATCCCGCGTCCGAGCCCGACCGACCTCCTCACGATCGGCGAGGTCGTCGCGAGGACCGGGGTCGCGGCGTCGGCCCTGCACTTCTACGAGCGCAAGGGCCTCATCCACCCGGAGCGCACGGCCGGCGGCACCCGCCTCTACCCACGGCACGTCGAGCGGCGCATCGCGATCATCCAGGTCGCGAAACGGCTCGGGATCCCGCTCAGCGAGGTCGCCGAGCAGTTCGAGACGCTGCCGTCCGACCGGATGCCGTCACTGCGCGACTGGAACCGGTTGAACGAGCGGTGGCGCGCACGACTCCGCGCCCGGCAGCTCGAGCTGGAGCGGCTGCAGGAGGAGATGACGCAGTGCATCGGCTGCGGCTGCGTGTCGCTGAACGCCTGCCTCGTGATGAACCCGGGCGACCAGCTCGGTGCCGAGGGGCACGGCGCCCGGCGACTGCTGCCGATCGCGGACGAGGTGCCGGACCGCACCGCCTGACGGACGGGAGGCGCGGGGCGGGGCCGACCCGCGCCTCCCGTCCGACAGCCGGTCGCGTCGCGGTCAGCGCGTCGCGTCGCGCAGGTGGCCGTCGATGCGCGTGAGCGTGGCGAACGTCGTCGCCACACCCTCGTCGTCGCCCCCGAGCGCCTGCCGGAGCATGCCGGCCCAGTGCGCGTGCAGCCGTTCGATGCTGCCCGCGGCGAGCTCGGTCGAGTACAGCTGCACGGTCCGGGCGTCGTCCGGGTCGGGCCGACGCTCGACCATCCCCTTCGCGACGAGCGACCCGACCGCCACGCTGAGGTTGCTGCGCTTGAGGGCCGTCGCCTCGGCCACCGCACTCGGGGTCGAGCCGGGGTTCCGGTCGATCCACCGCATGACGAGCGCCTCGGTCCCGGTGAGCGGGACGATGTCGATCGACCGGGCGCCGTTCGGGTCGATCTCGCGCGAGATGCGGAGCACGACGTCGGCGAGCTCGGCGAGGAGGTCGTCTGACGGCGCGGATCCCATGGCGTCACCCTACCGACGTCGACAATGAGTTATGATTTCATAATCATGACGACGGACACCGGCTCCATCCGCGCGCACGCCGCGACGCCCACGACCCGACAGCAGGGCATCACCAGCGGCCTGCTGCTCGTGCTCGGCCTGCTGAGCGCGGTCGCTCCCTTCGCGACCGACCTCTACCTGCCGGCCTTCCCGCAGATGACCACCGACCTGCAGGCATCGGCGACGACCGTACAGCTCACGCTGACCGCGTTCCTCGTCGGCGTGACCGCAGGACAGCTCGTCTTCGGGCCGCTGTCCGACCGGTTCGGCCGCGTGCCGCCGCTCCTCGCCGGCGCCGCGCTGTGCGTCGCCGCGAGCGCCGCGGCCGTCCTCGCGCCGACCGTCGGCGTGCTCGTCGTCGCCCGGCTGCTGCAGGGCCTCGGCGGCGCAGCCGGCATGGTGATCGGGCGCGCGGTGATCTCCGACCTCGCGACGGGCAAGCCGGCGGCGCGGGCGTTCTCCCTCATGATGATCGTCGGCGGGGTCGCCCCGGTCGTCGCACCGCTGCTCGGCGGACTGCTGACCGGGCCGATCGGCTGGCGCGGACTGCTCGGCATCGTGCTCGGGCTGTCGGTCCTCATGCTCGTGGCGGTGCTCGCCGTGGTCCGCGAGACCCACCTGCGGTCGCGCCGTGACGCCCTGCGCGCCGAACGACGGGCCTCCGGCGCGACGGGTTCGCCGGTCCGGGCGCTCCGCTCCCGGACGTTCGTCGGGTACACCGCGGTGTTCGGCTTCGCGTTCGCAGTGATGATGGCGTACATCTCGGCGTCGCCGTTCCTGTACCAGGACATGCTCGGGCTCGGCACGGTGGGCTACGGGATCGCCTTCGGCTGCAACGCCCTCGCGCTGATGGGCGTCAGCATCCTGTCCGCGAAGCTCACGGCGACCCGGTCGGTCACCGGGGTGCTCACGCTCGGGATCGCGCTCGTGCTGGCCTCGACCGTCGCGTTCGCCCTGCTGGTCGTCACGGCGGCACCGGTGTTCTGGCTCGCCGTGCCGCTCTTCACCGCCGTGGGGTCGCTCGGGCTCGTGCTCGGCAACGCGACCGCACTCGCGCTCGGGGCGGTGCCGCAGGCTGCCGGGAGCGCCTCGGCCGTGCTCGGTGCCCTGCAGTTCGGGCTCGCGGCGCTCGTGTCGCCGCTCGTCAGCATCGGCGGCGAGGGGACGGCGGCGCCGCTCGCGGTCGTGATGCTCGCGGCCGCGGTGGTCGCCGTGGTGGCGCTCGTGGCGGCGCGCGGTCGGCGCGGCGTCGGCGCCTAGGGTCGCGCGGGGGGCTCGGCGCGCACGGGCTCAGCGCGCGGGGGCTCGGCGCGGGCTCGGCGCGGGGTTTCGCGCTCAGCGACAGTTCACGCGGCAGTCGGCCCGTGAGGTGTCGCTCAGCGCGTGACCTCGCGCTGCGCAGCAGGACCCCGCGGCCGCAGGAACGGGATCTTCGGCATCAGCCAGTCGACCCACACCACCCGCACGCCCGGAGCGACGGCGAGCGCCCAGAGGATCGACGCCGCCGCGTCCGTCGGGTAGTGCACGGCGTCGATCGACACCGCGAAGAACACGACGACGATCGCCACGGTCCCGAGGCCCAGCACGAGGCGGTGCCACCGGGTGTCGCGGAGGAGCCAGACGAGGGCGATCACGAACGCGGTGATGTAGACCGTGTGCCCGCTCGGGTAGCCCGGGTCCGGCTGCACGGGGAACGGGTGCGGCAGCACGGCGACGTCCGGCCGGGCCCGGTGCACGATCTCCTTCACGACGGCGGACGGCACCCACGTGATCGCGATCGTGCCGCCGAAGGCCAGTGCCGGACGCAGGTCGCGGGTCCGCCACCAGATCACCGCGACCACCACGACGGTGATCCCGATCGCCGGGCCGGGGCTGATGACGTGGTAGACCGCGGTCGTGAACGCCCCGAGGGCCCCGGTGTGCAGGCCGTTCAGCGCCTTCGAGAGCCCGAGGTCGACCGTGCCGAGCGTGAACCCGACGATCGTGATCAGGACGACCGCGACGACGGCGATCGCCACCGACGCGAGCGGGTAGCGGCTCCGGTCGAGGATCCCGGACGTGTCGGACACTCGTCGGCGGGGGCGGAGGTCGTGGTCGGACATCCGCCCATCGTCGCAGGTGCGGCGCCCCGTCGGCCCCGGAGTCCGGTGCAGGACGATCAGAGATCGCTCAGCGAACGGCAAGGGATCAGCCGCCGGGACTAGACACGAGGGCATGACAACCGTTGCCGAGAACATCGTCGCCACCCTCCGTCAGAACGACGTCCAGCGGGTCTACGGTCTCCCCGGGGACTCCCTCAACGGCTTCACGGACGCGCTCCGGAAGGACGGGACGATCCGGTGGGAGCACGTCCGCCACGAGGAAGCGGCCGCGTTCGCCGCCTCCGCCGAGGCCGAGCTCACCGGGGAACTCGCCGTCTGCGCCGGCAGCTGCGGCCCCGGCAACCTGCACCTCATCAACGGCCTCTACGACGCGAACCGCTCCCGCGTCCCCGTCCTCGCGATCGCCGCGCACATCCCCACGGCGGAGATCGGGTCCGGCTACTTCCAGGAGACCCACCCGCAGGAGCTGTTCCGCGAGTGCTCGGTCTACGTCGAGTACGTCGCCGACCCGTCCCAGATGCCGCGCCTGCTCGAGATCGCGATGCGCGCCGCCGTCGAGCAGCGCGGTGTCGCCGTGCTCGTCATCCCCGGTGACGTGCTCCTCGCCGAGGCCGTCGCACCCCGGGTCACCACCATCGAGCGCGCCACGCCGCGGATCATCCCCGCGCAGGCCGAGCTCGAGCGCACCGCGCAGCTGCTCAACGGCGCCGACCGGGTCACCATCCTCGCCGGCGCCGGTGTCGCGGGCGCCCACGACGAGGTCCTCGCACTCGCCGAACGCCTGCAGGCGCCGATCGTGCACGCCCTGCGCGGCAAGGAGCACATCGAGTGGGACAACCCCTACGACGTCGGCATGACCGGGCTGCTCGGCTTCGCCTCCGGCTACCGCGCGATGGAGGACGCCGACGTCGTCCTGATGCTCGGCACCGACTTCCCGTACCAGCAGTTCTTCCCCGCGAAGGCGAAGCACGTGCAAGTGGACGTCCGCGGCGAACAGCTCGGCAAGCGGCACCCGGTCGACATCGGCCTGGTCGGCACCGTCAAAGACACCGCCCTCGCCCTCATCCCGATGCTCGACGGCTCGAAACCCGCCAAGCACCTCGAGGACGCCCGCAAGCACTACGCGAAGACCCGCGCCAAGCTCGACGACCTGGCCGTGCCCGCCGGCAAGCACAAGCCGCTCCACCCGCAGTACGTCACGCGGGTGCTCGACCGGCTCGCGTCGGACGACGCCGTGTTCATCCCGGACGTCGGCTCCCCCGTCGTGTGGGCGTCGCGGTACCTCACGCTGAACGGCCGCCGCCGCCTGATCGGCTCGTTCGTGCACGGCACGATGGCGAACGCCGTCCCGCAGGCGATCGGTGCGCAGGCCGCGTTCCCGGACCGGCAGGTCATCGCGATGGCCGGCGACGGCGGCCTCGCGATGCTGCTCGGCGAGCTCATCACGATCGTGCAGAACAAGCTGCCCGTGAAGATCGTCGTGTTCGACAACTCCTCGCTGAACTTCGTCGAGCTCGAGATGAAGGCGGCCGGGTTCGTCACATACGGCACCGAGCTGCAGAACCCGGACTTCGCGAAGGTCGCCGAGGCGATCGGCATCCGGGGCTTCCGCGTCGACGAGTCCGACCAGCTCGAGGACGCACTCGCGGCGGCCCTCGCGCACGACGGCCCCGCGCTCGTGTCCGTCAAGGCCGACCGCCAGGAGCTGTCGATGCCGCCGGCGGTGACCCTCGAGCAGGCGAAGGGCTTCACGCTCTACGCGATCCGCACCGTGCTGTCCGGTCGCGGCGACGAGCTGCTCGACCTCGCGTCGACGAACTTCCGCCAGTTCGTCTGACGGGCCAGGGCGGCGCGGCTCAGGACTCCGCGCCGCCCTCGGCGACGATGTCCGGCGCCGGGTCCAGCGACGCGCGGACGACGGCGTCGAGCGCGGTGACGATCTCGTCGAGCCCGAGCGAGGGGCCGTCGCCGGCGATGTCCGGGGTCGCCGGGACGTGCACGAAACCGGCGCGGAACCCGTCGCGGTCGGCGAACGACATGAGCTCGTAGAAGACCTGGTTGCAGGTGAACGTCCCCGCGGTGTTGGACACCGCAGCGGGGACCCCGGCCGCCCGGACGTCGCGGACGATCCGCTTGATCGGCAGCCCGCTGAACGCCGCCGGCGCTCCGACCGGGTCGATCGGCTCGTNCACCGGCTGCGCGCCCGCGTTGTCCGGGATCCGGGCGTCCATGACGTTGATCGCGACGCGCTCCGGTGTCACCGCGGCCCGGCCGGCGGCGAGCCCCGTCGCGATCACG
>NZ_BACZ01000582.1 GCF_000333375.1 Curtobacterium sp. B18 | reverse complement strand
GACGGACCAGCGAACAAGCGGCGGGCGCCGGAGCGCGCCGAGCAGAGCCCGGCCAAGGAGGAGCAGCCCGAGCCCGAGACGCGCAAGNCCGCGNNCNCCGCGAAGNNCCCCNCCNCCCCCCNGCCCGNCACNNAGCNCNCCNANCTGATCCCGTCCGTCAGGTGGTCGAGTCCCGCGTCACCCGTCCCGTCAGGCGCGGGACGGGAGCAGGTGGATCGCCTCCATGGCGAGCTCGGCGGCGATCGGGTCCTTCGCGGTGACCGCGGCCTTGAGCTTCTCGAGCTCGGGCAGCACCACCTCGGCCGGGATCAGCTCGGCGAGCTCCGGCACCCGCAGCTTGAACGCGAGTCCGTCCGTCGTCGACCGGCAGAGCTGCTCGAGCGACGGGTTGCCGCAGTGGTCGGCCCACAGCGCGTAGATGTCGGCGCCGTGGTGCGCGACGTCCCCCTGCCGCTGCGCCTCGACCTGCGCCGTCACGTCGTCGAGGGTCTTCACGACCTTCTTGCGCTGTGCGTCGGTGAACCGCGGCGTCGCGAGCCGGGCGACGCCGCCGTAGATGACGCCGAGCGTCCGGTACGCGTCGAGCAGCTCGTCCTTGGACGGCGCGGCGACCCGGGTGTACCGGTTCGGGGCCATCTCGATGAGTCCGGCGCGGGCGAGCTCGGCGAGGGCCTCGCGGATGGGGGTGCGGGAGACACCGAGCCACGCGATGAGGTCGTCGTCGTTGAGCCGTTCCCCGGGCTCCAGCGTGCCGTCCATGATCGCGTCCCGGATCTTGTCCTGCACGGTGTCGCGGAGGAGCTTCCGCTCGGCGGCGGGCTGCGTCGAAGGAACTGGCATGCGCCCAGCGTGTCACATGTGATGGGCCGCACGCGACAGGCGCGACGGCCACCAGGCCCGGCGTCCGAGGTCGTACGCGAGCGCCGGGACGAGCAGCGACCGGACCACGATCGTGTCGAGCAGCACCCCGAACGCGACCACGAACGCGATCTGCACGAGGAAGAGGATCGGGATGACGCCGAGCGCCGCGAAGGTCGCCGCGAGCACCACCCCAGCCGAGGTGATCACTCCGCCGGTGACGCCGAGTCCGCGCAGCACGCCCTCTCGCGGGCCGTGTTTGAGGGCCTCTTCGCGCACGCGGGTCATGAGGAAGATGTTGTAGTCCACGCCGAGCGCCACGAGGAACACGAACGAGTACAGCGGGACGCTCGGGTCGGCCCCGGCGAAGTGGAAGACGTGGTCGAAGACGAGGGCACCCACCCCGAGCGCCGCGGCGAACGACACGATCACGCTGCCGATGAGCACGAGCGGCGCCACGATGCTCCGGAGCAGCAGCATCAGGATGAGCAGGATGACCGCGAGCACGACCGGGATGATCAGGGTGCGGTCACGGATGCCGGTGTCGTTCGTGTCGACCGCGGTGGCCGTCGCACCGCCGACGATCGCGTCGGGGTCCACCCGCTCGACCGCCGTCCGGAGGTCGCGCACGGTCTGCTCGGCCGCGTCGGAGTCGGCCGGGTCGGACAGCGTCGCCTCGAGCAGGACGTCGCCGCGGGAGACGGTCGGGGTCGCACCGGCGGTGCCGCCCTGGTTGCCGCTCGTCGCCACGGGGACGGTGCCGGACGGGGAGTCCTTCGCCGCCGCCACGACGCTGTCCACGCCGTCGACGCCGGTGATCGCGGCGGCGAGCGCGTCGGTCTCCGACGCGGCGCCGATGACCTGCGCCGGGCTGCCGGAACCGCCCGGGAAGTGGTCGGCGAGGACGTCCTGGCCGTCCCGCGCCTGCGAGCTGCCGATGACGAGGTCGCTCTGCGGGACCCCGTCGGCCTCGAGCCCGATGAGTCCGCTGCCCATCGCGAGGAGCCCGACCGTGCACACGATCCAGACCACCCGGGAGCGTCGGGCGACGAGCCGGCCCACCCGTGCCCAGATCCCGCGGGCGTCGGGCCCGGTCAGGACGGGGTGCGCGCTGCCGTACTTCGGCCGGAGGGGCCAGAAGGCCGCACGCCGGAACGCCAGCAGGAGCGCGGGCAGCAGCGTGAGCGCCGCGAGGAGGCTGAACGCGATGCCGATGGCCGCGACGGGACCGAGCGCCTTGTTCGAGTTGAGGTCCGAGAGGAGCAGGCAGAGCACGCCGACGATCACGGTGCCGCCCGACGCCAGGATCGGTTCGAGGCTGCCCCGCAGCGCGGCCTTCGTCGCGTCCCACCCGGTGCGGTGGTCGCGGAGCGCCTCGCGGAAGCGCGCGGTGTAGAGGAGCGCGTAGTCGGTCGCCGCGCCGATCACGAGGATCGACAGGATCCCCTGCACCTGGCCGTTCACCGTCACGATGTCGGCCTTGGCGAGCCACCACACGACGAGGATCGAGGCGCACAGGGCGAAGGTCGCGGTGCCGAGCACGAGGATCGGCAGGAGGGGTGAGCGGTAGACGACGATGAGGATCACGAAGACCGCGGCGAGCGCCACACCCAGCAGCAGGCCGTCGATGCCGGCGAACGCCTCGGTCAGGTCGGCGGTGAACCCGGCCGGTCCGGTGACGTAGCCCCGCACCCCGGACGGCAGGGCGTCCTCGACGTCGGCACGCACCGCCTCGACCGCGGTGCCGGTGTCGGCGTCCTGCGTGAGCGTCGCGACGATCTCGACCGCGTCGCCGTCCTCGCTGGGGATCACCGGGCTGACACCCTGCACGTCGTCGCGGTCCCCGAGTCGCTCCGCCAGGGTCGCGGCGGCACGCTGGTCCGCCGCGGTGAGGCCGCCGTCGCGTTCGAGCACGACGATCGCCGGGGCGCCGGACGCCTGCCGGAACTCCGACGCACGCTCCTGCACCCTGGTCGCGTCCGCCGACGCCGGCAGGAACGACGTCTGGTCGTTCGTGGACACCTCGGAGATCTTGCCGAAGAACGGACCGCCGACGGAGGCGATCGCGAGCCAGACCACGATGACGAGCGCGGGGAGGACGATGCGGATGAAGCGGGACACGACCGTGAGCGTACTCCGATCGTCAGCATGCTGACTACCAGGCGGCGTGCACCACCCGCTTCCGTAGACTCGGGACATGGACGAGACCCCCGACGCATGGCCGCTCGGGCGTCTCCTCTCCGCTGCGGCCCGTGCGATCGAGCGGGACTGGGACGAGCGGCTCCGCGCGATCGGGCTCCCGCACGCGGCGCTCATCGCGATCGACATCCTGCTGCGGACCGGCCCGACCGGCGCGGACACCCTCGCCCGGACCGCTCGCGTGCAGCCGCAGACGATGTCCAGGACGCTCGAGCGGATGGAGCGCGACGGCCTGGTGGAGCGCTCGGCGCACCCCGAGGACCGACGACGCCGGATCGTCACCGTGACGGACCGCGGGCGCGAGGCCTGGGAGACCGCACGACACATCGAGCGCGACGTCCTACCCGACGACGCGGCACTCCGGGGTGCCCTGACGTCACTGCTCGCGAAGCACCGCCCGAACTGAACACCTAGCGGTTGATATTCCACATACGGTAGACTCGCGGGGTCGGTCACCCGATCGACCCGACCCACGGGAGCACCGATGTCCGAGCACCGAACCCCCGAACGCCGAGCAGACGGGCGCCGAGCAGACGAGCGCCGAGCAGCCGAAGGCCGCGTTGACGGGCGCCGAGCACGGCGGCAGCAGCGTCGGAGGCGTCCGCTGCTCGTGGCCCTCCTCGGCACCGCCGGGGTCCTCGTCGCCGTCGCCACCGTCGCAGCCATCGTCGCCGGGCTCTTCGTCGGCGGGCTCGTCCGGAGCTACGACGCCGGCAAGGACGTCCTGGACGACCCGTTCCCGACCGGGGCGCGACCGGCCCCGACCGACGGCGCCGAGAACATCCTGCTCATCGGCTCGGACTCCCGGCAGTCCACGACAACCGGTGCTGACCGCGGACGCGGCGGACGCTCGGACACCCTGATGCTCGCCCACGTCCCGGCCGACCGGAAGGGCGTGTACCTCATGTCGATCATGCGCGACTCGTGGGTCGAGGTCCCCGGCCACGGCACCGCGAAGATCAACGCGGCGTACTCCTGGGGCGGGGTCCCGCTGACGGTGCAGACCGTCGAACGACTGCTCGACGTGCGCATCGACCACGTCGCCGAGATCGACTTCGCGGGCTTCGCGGGCATGACCGACGCGCTCGGCGGGGTGACGGTGCAGTCGCGGACCGCGTTCTCGACGACCGGGCACACGTTCGCGGCGGGGGCGAACCACCTCGACGGCGCAGCGGCCCTGGCGTTCGTCCGAGAGCGGCACGCGTTCGCCGACGCCGACCACACCCGGGTACGGAACCAACAGGCGTTCATGCGCGGGATCGTCGACGGACTCCTCTCGCGGGACACCGTCACGAACCCGGCGCGGGTGCAGGACTTCGTGCGGGCGACGAGCGAGTACCTCTCGGTGGACCGCGGCCTGACCTTCGGCACGATGGTCGACCTCGGCTGGTCCCTGCGCGGGATGCGCCCGTCGACCTCCGA
>NZ_BACZ01000583.1 GCF_000333375.1 Curtobacterium sp. B18 | reverse complement strand
GACGCCGTCGACCATGGAGAGGCCGCGCTCGACCTCGCCACCGAAGTCGGCGTGACCCGGGGTGTCGATGACGTTGATGGTGATGGGGCCGTCCGCGCCGAACTCGGTCGCGTGCTTGCCGTTGTAGAGCACCGACGTGTTCTTCGCGAGGATCGTGATGCCCTTCTCGCGCTCGAGGTCGTTCGAGTCCATCATGCGGTCTTCGCCCTCGAAGTGGGCGTCGAACGAGTTGGTCTGCGTGAGCATGGCGGGCTGGAGCGGGGTCCAGATGGGACCGGGAGCCACGGCATTGACGCGGATGCCCTTCGGCGCGAGCTGCGCGGCGAGGCCCTTCGCCAGGTTGTTCACGGTCGCCTTCGTCGCGGCGTAGTGCACCAGGTGCGGCGACGGTGCGTACGCCTGGATCGAGGTCGTGTTGATGATCGTGGAGCCCGGCTGCAGGTGCGGCACCGCGGCCTTCGTGATCCGGAAGGTCGCGTAGGCGTTCGTCTTGAACGTCTCGTCGAACTCCTCGTCCGAGATCTTCGTGATGTCGTCGACGTTCTGCTGCTTGCCGGCGTTGTTCACGAGGATGTCGAGCCCGCCGAGCTGCTCGACGGCGTCGGCGACGAGCTGCTCGCAGACCTCGAGCGAGGTGATGTCACCGGGCAGCGCGACGGCCTTGCGACCCGCCGCCTCGACGAGGGCGATGATGCGGTCGGCGTCCTCCTGCTCCTCCGGGAGGTACGAGATCGCGACGTCGGCACCCTCGCGGGCGTAGGCGATGGCCACGGCCGCGCCGATGCCCGAGTCGCCGCCGGTGATGAGCGCCTTGCGCCCCGCGAGCCGACCGGCGCCGCGGTAGGTCTCCTCGCCGTGGTCGGCGGGGACGTTCTCCGCCATCTCCTGGTCGGTGCCGGCCCCCTCGAGGTACTGCTCGTCCGGCTTCTTGTCGGCGTACATCTTCGTCGGGTCCTGCATGCTGTACTGGTCGATCTGCTGGTCCGTCATGTGGCCGACGGTACGCACCCGTCGCCGCTCCACCGCCCAGCCGGCTGTCCCCCGGCCCCTCCGACGGTGCGCGCCACCGGACCCCGGTCCGGGACCGTGACGCGTCACCGACGAATGTCACGGTCCGGTGACGGCCCGGCTCCGATTCGGTAACACCCGTCGTCCAGGACGGTCCGGCGTCGTACCGTCGAGTGGTGACCTTCCGGACCGTGCTGGCGCTGAGCGCCGCCGTGCTCGCCTTCTCGGCCGGCACGGTCGCCGTCGACGGCACGGTCGGCACCGGGACCGACCGGGTCACCGCCGCCGAACTCGGCCCGGGTCCGGTCCCCCACGAGACCCCCAGGGTCACGACCGCGAAGCTCAAGCGCGTCGACTCGATCGAGCTCGACGCCGAGTCGCTCGTGTTCCGTCGCGGCGACAAGATCGTCACCGAGGCGTCGATGCGCGACGCCCGCACCATGGTCGGGCTCCTGAACCGCCTGCTCGGCACCCCGTCGCGCACGCAGACGGCCGAGGGTGTCGGCGGCGCCTGCTTCCCGTCCGGGACGACCTACACCTGGGGCGGCGCCGTCCGCGTGGCCGCGCTCACGACACCGGCTGCCGCCGGCAACGCGGTCGAGATCCGGGTCCTGCGGGACAGCGTGCGCTCCCGCACCGGCGACGAGGTCGAGCTGCACGGGCCGGGCGGCGTCCAGGTCGGCGACGACCTCCGCGCCGCGATCGAGGACGCACCGTCGACCGACCGCATGTCCCTCGGTTCCGACGACGCCCGCGCGTACCAGCTGCTCCTCGAACCCGGGTGGGCCCCGGAGCACGACGAGTCCGACCGCTCGGATGACGGCGACACCGACACCGACAGCGACCTGGGCACGAACGGCGTCTCGGCCCTGACCGACGACACCACGGTCACGGTGCTCGGATCACCGATGCCGGTGCACGCCAAGCGCTCCTGCTGACGGGCGCGGTCAGATCCGCAGCGTCGCCACCACCGGGAAGTGGTCGCTCGCGAACCACGTCTCCGGGCCGTCGTGGTCGATGACGACGCGGTCGACCCCGGCGATCCCCCGCGTGTAGACCCAGTCGATGCGCTCGCCCGAGTCCACCGGCGGCTCCCAGTCGTTGAACGTGGCCGTCCGGTCGGCGGGGTCCCCGCCGACGAGCCAGGCGTCCTCGAACCCGGCTGACTCGAGCACCCGTGACGCGGCACCCGCTCCCGCGGGCTCGTTGCAGTCCCCGGCGACCACGACCGGGCCGTCCGCCGTGCTGAGGCGCTCGACAAGGAGCGCGGTGCTCCGCGCCCGGACGTCGTCGCCGTGCGGACCGACCTCGTGGTCGAGGTGCGTCGTCAGGAGCGTGAAGGCCTCGCCCTCGGCATCGAGGAACCGCGCGTGGTTCGCCACGCGGGGGAACACGCTGCCCCAGGTGTTCGACACCGGCTCGTCCGGGGTGTCCGACAGCCAGAAGGTGCCCTCGTCGACGGGCCGGAGCCGACTGCGTCGGAAGAAGACGGCCGCGTGCTCGCCGGCGGTGCCGCCCTCGCGTCCCTGACCGACGTCGCCGTGGTCGGGGAGCCCGGCCCGGAGGTCGTCCATCTGGTGCGCGAAGGCCTCCTGCACGCACACGATGTCGGGGTCGTGCCGCCGGATCACGTCGAGCAGGACGGGCAGTCGAGCGGGCCAGTCGTGGGCGGGATCGGGGTTCTTGACGTTGTAGGTCATCAGGGTGATCGGACGCGCTGCGTTGCTCACCCGTCGAACCTACCCACCGCCGGACTCAGGGCACCAGGACCCGCCGCAGCGCGACGACCCCGTCACGCGCGCGGGTCTTCGCCGTGCCGACCGGCACGCCGAGTCGCTCGGCCAGCTCGGGCCCGGACATCCCGACCAGGTGCCGCAGGACGACTGCTTCGCGCTGACGACCGGGGAGCGCGGCGACGGCACGGTGCAGTGCCACCCGGTCGAGGACGCTCTCGGCCCGCTCGACGCTCGCGTGGTCGACGAGTTCCGTGTCCCGCGCACCGATCCGTCGGTCGCGGTCGCGGTCCGCCCGGCTCTTCCGGACGCGGTCGATCGCCCGACGGTGCGCGATCGTCCGGATCCACGCGATCGCCGTGTGCGCCGGGTCGAACCGGTCGGCGATCTGCCAGAGCTCGAGGAACACGTCCTGGACGACCTCCTCCGCTTGCCACGGGTCCACCAGCTGGTGACGGACGTACCGTTCGACGAGCGGCCGGAAGCGCTGGTGCAGCCGGGTGAAGGCGTCACGGTCACCAGCCGCGACGGCGAGGAGCAGCGCGCGTTCTTCGTCGCGCTCGGCGAGCAGGTCGTCGTCCACCCCCTGAATGTCACGTACGGCAGATGTACTTGCAAGTACACTCTGGACATGCGCCGGTCACCCGCCCAGCTGCCCGCTCGCCGCAGGACGCCGAAGGGCCTGGCGACCCGACGTCGGATCGTCGACGCAGCGGCCGGACTCATGCTGACGCGCGGCATCGCGGGCACGACGCTCGACGACATCGGCGCAGCCGCCACCGTCGGACGGTCGCAGCTGTACCACTACTTCGTCGACAAGCAGGAGCTCGTGCGCGACGTCGTCCGGCAGCAGACCGACGCGATCATCGCCCGCCAGGGCCTGGACGACGAGGACCTCACGACCTTCGACGCGTGGCAGCGCTGGCGCGACCGGACGGTGCGGGGTGCCGAGGCGGGCGGCTGCGTCGGTGGCTGCCCGCTCGGGACGCTCGGCTCCGAGGTCGCCGAGCGGGACACCGACACCCGGGACCTCGTGGCCGCCGGGTTCGCCCGCTGGGAGCAGGCGTTCCGCGACGGCCTCGGCACGATGCGCGACCGCGGCCTGCTCGACCCCGACGCCGATCCCGCGACGCTCGCGACGGCCGTGCTGGTCGCGCTCCAGGGCGGCCTGCTCCTGGCGCAGGTCCAGCGCGACGTCCGACCGCTCGCGATCGGACTGGACACGGCCCTCGAGGCGATCCGTCGGCACGCGGCCGGGGCCGGGGCCGGCGTCAGTTGATGCAGACGCCTTCCTTGCCGTAGCTCTTCACGTCGGTCGACGACGGCTTCGGCTCGGAGGACGCGGACTTCGTGGCGGCGGGCTTCGACGCCGTCGACCCGGCCTCGGACGAACCGGAGCCGGCCGCCGGGCTCGAGGCACTGCTGCCGGCCGCGGGGACCGGGGTCACCGTCTTGCCGTCCGAGCCGAGCACCAGCGTCACGCCGGTCACCGCGCTCGTCCGGACCGCGACAGCGCCGGGGACGACGTTCACGACCGCCTTGGCCTGCTTCTCGAGGCCCGCCGGGTACTGCACCTGCGTGGCCTTCGTGAGGTCGGACGACCCGGGGGTCCCGACCTGGAAACCGCGCGCCGTGAGGACCGTCCCGGCTGCGCTGGCCGCACCGGTGACGCCGCTGCCGTTCAGCACGGTCACCGAGGTCGCCGCGGGCTGCGCGCGGCCCGCCTTGGTGTACTCCTCGGGCTCGCCGACGAGGTTCTGCACGAAGGCGGGCAGGCCGACCGTGTCCACCTCGACGATGGAGAGCGGCGCCCCGTTCACCGTGATCGTCGGGGTGCCGAGGGTCGGGATGGTCGCCGACTGGATGTTCCCCGGACGCAGGTTCCGCATCTGGGACGCCAGGTTGATCAGGTCGGTGTCGGTCTGGATCGAGCCGCCGACGGCCTTGAGGATGTTGCCCATCTTGATCGGGTTGAGCAGCGTCCCGGCGGAGAGCACCTTGCGGGCCTCCTGCGACAGGAAGTACTGCTGCCGGACGTTGCGGTCGAGGTCGCCGTTCGGCAGGCCGTGTCGCTGCCGGACGAACGACAGCGCCTGCTTCGCGTCGAGGGTCGAGTTCCCCTTCGGCAGGTTCACGCCCGAGTACGGGTCGTTGACGGCGTTGTTGAGGCAGACGTCGACCGGACCGAGCTCCTTGACCACCTGGTAGAAGCCGAGCAGCGAGACGCGCACGTAGTGGTCGATCGTCAGGCCGCTGAGGTTCTGGATCGTCTTGATGAGCAGCTTCGCACCGCCGGTGTCACCACCGCCGTTGAGCGTGCCGTAGTAGAACGCGCTGTTGAGCTTGCCCTTGCCGACACCAGGGATGTCGACGTAGGAGTCGCGCGGGAACGAGATCATCGTCGCCTGCGATCCGTCGGCGTTGATGTGCAGGACGATCATCGTGTCGGTGTTCGTCGCGCCGCCGTCGGACGTCGTGCTCAGCTCCGCCATCTCCTCGGGCGTCGCGTTGTCCGGCCGGTGGTCGTCGCCGACCAGCAGGATGTTCTGCGCCTGGCCGTCGACGTCGTCCTTCTTCGTGGTGCTGCCGGTGATCGCGTTGATCTTCGTGACGCCGTTCGACAGCGATCCGTAGGCGTACGCGGCGTAGCCGCCCCCGAGTGCGAGGCCCATGGTGAGCACACCCGCGATCGCGGGGAGCACCACCCCGCCGCGTCGCTTCTGGCGGCCGTGCCGCGGAGGCGTGAAGCCGCGGCGGCCGCGACCGATCGTCTGCTCGGGCTCGTTCGTCACCCGCAAACCATAACGGGCGGATGCTCTCCGAACATCAAACCTGCCTGGCAGGTCGCCGCGATCCCGCCGTCGCGCACTGACGGACCCGCGCACTGACGGACGGGA
>NZ_BACZ01000584.1 GCF_000333375.1 Curtobacterium sp. B18 | reverse complement strand
GCGCTCGTGGTGCTCCTGCTCCCGCACCCGTCCCTCGTCACGTGGGCGCAGGACGCGATCTCGGGGTTCCGGGCGATGGCGGTGGCCCGGGCGTTCTACATCGGGCTCGTCATCGCCGCGATCGTCGTCGGGGTGCCCGCCGGCATCGCCGTGACGAAGTGGCTGCGGATCGAGGTGGACCCGTCCGGGATCGCCCTGCAGACCCTGCCGCTCTGGGCGTCCCTGCTGCTGACCGTCGTCTCGGCGGCCGCCAACTGCTTCGTGCAACAGGCGAGCGCGCGGGTGATCCCGGTCGCCGTCGTGTTCTCGGTGGCAGCCGGTGCCGCTCTGCGTCTCCTCCGCGAGGTCGGCATCCCGCTGCTCGGAGCGACCTTCCTCGCCTCGGTGCTCCTCGGCGTGCTCGCGACGATCGCCGCCGCACGGATGCGGACGGCCGTGGCGGCGATCGCGGTGCCGGCGTTCTGCGGCGCCCTGCTGCCCGGCGTCGCCGTGTCGAGCGCCCTGCTCAACTTCATGTCCGGGTCGTCGAGCGCGGCGCTGGACTTCGTCGCGGCCGTCTCGGTCGCCCTGGCGATCGGTGCCGGGCTCGTGCTCGGCGGCCTCGTGGCGACGCCGGGGGCACGGCGGGCGCTCCGGCGGTCCCGACGGGTCGTCGTGCACTCGGTGCACAACGACACCACGGCGATCAAGGTCATCCGCGACTCGGGCTACGACCCCGGCAACGGGTCGACACCCCGCGGGCCGCGGCCGCGCTGAACCGGTGCCGGTGCCGGTGCCGGGCGAGCCCGCGGGCGACATCACGGGCTGGGCGACACCTCACGGACCGCAACGTGCGTGACGTGTCGCGCAGCCCGTGAGATCGCGAGCCGAGCGCTCCGCGAGCCGAGCCGAGCGGCGAGCACCCCGAGCCGAGCACCGAGCACCGAGTGCCGCGGGTCAGATCTCCCAGCCGCCGTCGCTCCACGTCGACAGTCGCCGTGCGGCCTGCGGCTCGTAGCGCTCCATCCAGCCGCGCTCGAGCCGCGTGACGGCCCGGTCGAAGGCGGGCACGAGGTCGAGGTCCGACCGCAGCAACGCCTGCAGCTGGAGTCCCTCGTAGAGCGCGATGAGCTGTTCGGCCCCGCGACGCGGGTCCATGGTGTGCGGCGCCCGACCGACCGCGATGTCGTGCTCGAGGCCGCGCTTGATCTGCGCGTAGAAGAGCTGGTAGCGCGACCGCAGGTACGACGCCATCGGGTGCTGCGGGTTGCCCGCGACCGAGAGCAGGGCGACGAGGAGCCGCATGAGCGCCGGGTCCTCGGCGTTCGACGCGACGATCCCGCGCAGGAGCTGGACCGTGGAGCCGTCGCCGACCTCACGCGTGACCTCGTCCATGCGGCCGCCGTTCCACCGGTCGACCGCGGCGAGCACGAGCCCGTCCCACGAGGGGAAGTGCTGGTGGAGCTCCTCCACCCCGATCCCGATGCGCTCGGCGACGAGTCCCGCGTGGGCCTCGTGGAAGGGAACGTCCCGCAGGAGGTCGACGGTGGCCCCCACGATCGTGATCCGCAGGTGCAGGGTCGCGGCCGCGGCGGCTGCCGCCTGCGTGTCCGCGCTGGTGTGTTCGAGCATCGTGCCCTCCGTCGGTCCCGGACGTCCTGTCCGTGTCGCCCACTGGGGGCAGGACCATCCAAACGGAGTTCGGGGGACAACAGCATCCCCGGTCCGGGTGTCGGCATGTCGGGGGACAAGCGATGCGGTTCGCAGCGCGTTCGCGGTCATCCGTGTGACGATGCCGTCATGACCCCGAACGACCCCACCGCGCAGGGACTGGCGACCATGGCCTCGGCCGGCTTCGAGTTCGGCGGCGACCCGGATCAGGTCGCCCACGACGTCCGGACCATGTGGGAGCAGCTCGGGCGGCCGACCGGCGCGTTCGACGCCGCGGCCCGGGCGATCGCCGCGCTCCCGCAGCGCCCCGAGGTCCCGATCGCCGACCAGGCCCGGCGCCGCGCGTTCGAACGGGCCGTCGGCATCAACCCGGTCGAGGTCGAGCTGGCCGCGGCGCTGTCCGCGCGCGAACTGCTCGAGCGTCTGGCGCGCACCTGCACCGCGCCGTGCTGACGACCGGTTGACGGAAGGACGGGAGGGACGGTGCCAGCTGGCACCGCCCCTCCCGTCCGCTGTCCGCCCACCGCTACGGCGTCGGCATGCCCCCGTCGACGTGCAGCGTCTCGCCCACGACGTAGGACGATTCGCCGCTCGCCAGGAACACGTACGCCGGCGCGAGCTCGGCGGGCTGGCCCCAACGGCCGAGGTAGGTCTGCTCGCCGGCAGAGGGCAGGGCCTCCGGCGGCTGCCCACCGGCGGGCTGGAGCGGGGTCCAGATGGGACCGGGAGCCACGGCATTGACGCGGATGCCCTTCGGCGCGAGCTGCGCGGCGAGGCCCTTCGCCAGGTTGTTCACGGTCGCCTTCGTCGCGGCGTAGTGCACCAGGTGCGGCGACGGTGCGTACGCCTGGATCGAGGTCGTGTTGATGATCGTGGAGCCCGGCTGCAGGTGCGGCACCGCGGCCTTCGTGATCCGGAAGGT